>DATCAX010000276.1:0-4196 GCA_036512375.1 Candidatus Angelobacter sp.
TAGGCGTCATGATTTCTCTGGTAGTAGAATCAGCAAACCAAATTTCAGAGACCCGGATGAGACATGCAGGGAAATGACCGGTAAAGATCCCGAACTACAAACTGGTGCAGCGCGACAGGAAAGCAGCCTGGAGAGCCGTTACCGCAAGCTCCTGGAGGCCGCGCCAGACGCTATTCTAGAGGTAAACTCAGAAGGGCAGATCATGCTTCTGAATGAAGCTGCCGAGCGAATGTTTGGCTACAGTCGTGGCGAACTGCTCGGTCTGAATGTTGAGAATCTTGTGCCTGCGTCGATGCGTGGCGGCCACGCTCAACATCGCGCCTCGTACGCGGCGCGTCCTAATACCCGGCCCATGGGGACCGGGCTGGAGTTACAGGGCCAGAGAAAAGACGGCTCGCTGTTCCCGGTGGAGATCAGCCTCAGTCCAAACTGGATTGAGGGAGTGCTGCATGTGATTGCTTCCGTGCGCGACATAACAGAAAGGAAGGCCGTCGAGAACCGCCTCCGTACGCTGCGCGAGCAATACACGGCTGAGCTGACGCTCAAAAATGAGCAACTGGAAGCGCGCAATCTTGAAGTAGAGCGCGCAAACAGCCTGAAAACCGAATTTCTTGCCAGCATGAGCCATGAACTGCGTACGCCGCTGCATACCATCATTGGTTTTTCTGAGCTGCTCACCGAGCAACTCGAAGGGCCTCTCAATGAAAAGCAGCATCGATTTCTCGGCCATATTCTTCAGGACGCCCGCCATCTGCTGGAGCTGATCAATGAGGTTCTGGACATCAGCAAGATCGAATCTGGCCACCTGGAACTGAAGCGCGAATCATTCGACTTTGGCCAGTGCGTTGAGGAGGTGCTGGCCGGCATCCTCCACCACGCTGCGAGCAAAAATATTCAGCTGGAGAATAAAAACAGTTTTCATCAATCTCTGTATGCAGACCGGCTACGGGTGAAGGAGATCCTGTATAACCTTTTAAACAACGCGGTGAAATTTACTCCTTCTGGCGGGCGCGTGTGGGTGGAAGGATTCACTGAAGACGAGGCTCTGCACGTTTCGGTTTGTGACACGGGAATCGGTATTCCGGAGAATGAACACCCGTCGATCTTTGAAAAGTTCTATCAAGTGGGTGACACCCGTGGCGGCATACGCGAAGGCACGGGACTGGGTTTGCCGATCACCAAATATCTTGTTGAACTTCACGGCGGCGCCATCAGCGTTGAAAGTCATCCCGGAGAAGGCAGCAGGTTTACATTGATTCTTCCCCTGTCAGGGGCGCCGCTGGCCTAATCCAGCAGGGCGCGTGAGTGCCATGAAACGAATCCTGATTGCCGACGACAAAGCCACCAGCCGCGAGCTTTTGCGTGCCGTTCTGGAAAAGCAGGGACACGCCGTCATTGAAGCGGCCGACGGAGAAGAGGCGCTGCAAAAAGCACGAGCGGAAACGCCTGACTTGATCCTGCTTGACCTGCAAATGCCTCGCCGCAACGGATATGATGTGCTGGGCGAATTGCGCCGGGACCCGCACCATGCCGCATTGCCGATCATTGCCCTCACCGCCAGCGCGATGCAGGGAGATCGCGAGAAGGCGCTGGCGGCAGGCTTTACCAGTTACCTGACCAAGCCGGTGGCTCTGGCCCACCTCCGGGAAGAGATAGAACGCCTGCTCAGATCTGGAAATTCCGCGGGCGATGGCGGCAGCTAAGGTTTTTTACAGCAGGCCAAACTTCTTCATCTTGTACCGCAACGCGTCTCGACCAATACGAAGTTGCCGCGCCGCCTTCGACTGGTTCCCTCCGGCCTGATTGAGCGCATCCGTCACCAGCTTCTTTTCATGCTCTTCAAGGGACGCATTGACAGGCTCATCTGTACCAATTGGCTGCGGCAGTGGGGCAGCGGCGGCAGCGCGCATGCCATTCTGGACGAGAGGAGGAAGATCGCAGACATCAATCATGTCAGTCATGGTCATCATGCATCCATGACCAATCACGTTTTCCAGTTCCCGAACATTGCCCGGCCAGGTATGGCGGCCAAGCAGGATCTGCGCCCGTTGCGTTAGACCGCCGATATTTTTGTTGTATTGCTGCGAGAATCTTTTTACAAAGTGACGCGCCAGAAGCGGCAGATCGGCCATCCGTTCTGCCAAAGAAGGTGCGTGAATTTCAATCATCGACAGCCGAAAAAAGAGGTCTTCACGAAACTGGCGGTGGGCAATCTGCTGGCGCAGGTCTTTGTTAGTGGCAGTCACCACTCGCACGCCGACCTTCTGGGGCGTGAGCGAACCCACCCGAAGCACTTCCTGGTTTTGCAGCACGCGCAGCAGCTTTGCCTGCGTGGAGAGAGGCATGTCGCCGATCTCGTCAAGAAACAGAGTGCCACCATTGGCGTGCTCAAACAGTCCCATCTTGTCGCGGTCGGCGCCGGTAAACGCGCCGCGTACGTGGCCAAACAGTTCGCTTTCAAACAGCGTTTCAACCACAGCGGAACAATTCAGGACGACGAACCTCCCCTTGACCAGGCTGAGCCGGTGCAATGCCTGCGCGACCAGCTCTTTTCCCGTTCCGGTTTGACCCGTGATAAGAGCAACGCGGTAATGTGGAGCAATGCGTCGAATGCGGGAAAACATCTCCCACATTTCCGGAGTGCGTCCCACAATTCCTTCAAACTGGGCAGTCTCCATCACCTGGTCTTCAGCGTGCCTGACCTTTTGCCGCAGCAACGCGGCATCTATAATCCGCCCGACGCGATCACGCAAAGTAGCCAGTGAAATGGGTTTGTTGAGGTAATCGGCGGCGCCTTTGCGGATGGCTTCCACTGCGGTATCGGTGGTGTAATGAGCGGTCATCAGAATCACGTCAATGGCCGGATCAAATTCAGTGATGCGCTCCAGGACTTCCATCCCGCTCATATGCGGCATTACCAGGTCAGTCATGACAAGCTGAGGACGGTGGGTGTAGACCAAGTCGAGGCCTTCTTCCGGATCGGGTGCGGTAAAGATCTGTACGTTCTCAGAAGCCAGCGCTGTGGAGATATATTCCAGGCTGCGAGGGTTGTCATCAATGATGACGAGAGCAATCGGATTTCGAGCGTCCGTCATTTTCGCTTTCTTAAAACACTCTTGCCTTCGAACAGATTGATTCAGATGGGTTCACGCAATCTAGGTGCGTCTGGTGGCGCAGTTCTGCGTGTTCCCACGCACCGGAGATTTTAACAGGACGCACAAGTCCTGCCTTTTCACCATCGTTGAATGGCTTTCCGTTTGCATTTCTGAATAGCGTGCCGGTCAAGGAAGTGGGTCCGGCTATCTGCAGGAGGAATGATGGGAAGCGTAGCTGTGAACGGATTTTGTGCGGCGCCCAAAGCGCCAGGGATGTTTCATGGTGATCTGCCTTTTGCCCGCCTTAAAGATGAGGCCCTGACGCAGTTTGAGGCTATCGCCCCCGAAGTCAGCCGTTCGCGCGGAGAAGCTTTGTTTGTGGAAGGGGAAATGCCGCGATGTGTCTTCTTGATATGCTCCGGCAGGATCAAGCTCTCCGTCAGTTCCCGGGAAGGGCGCACCGCGATTCTTCGCATCGCCGGCCCCGGTGAGATATTAGGCATCAGCGCCGCGATGAGCGGGTCGGAGCACGAAACGACCGCCGAAGCCGTGGAATTCTGCCGCGTAAAAGCGATTCGGGTGAGTGACTTTCTCCAGCTCTTGCAAAAATTTCCTGAAGCTTCTGCTGAAGCTACCAGTTGCCTGCTGCGTGAATACCGCGTGGTTCTGAACAATGTTTGCCGGTTGGCGCTACCGAACACGGTTGCCGGACGACTGGCGTCGCTTCTGCTGGAATGGCTTGAATCGCCGCGCGCTGCCGCGGCCAACGATCGCCGCTTTATCGTAGGGCTCACCCAGGAAGAAATCGCCAGCATGACCAACACATCGCGCGAGACGGTGAGCCGCGTGCTCCACCAGTTTCAGCAGGACAAATTAATCCGCATCAAAGGCGCATCTGTAACCATTCTTCAGCCTCACGCCCTTGAACTGCTTGCCGTATGAAGGATATGAATGTGTGCGCGATCTCTCCGACCTCTGTGATCAATATGGAACCCGGCCATCCGAGCATCTTATGCGTGGATGACTCAGAGGAAATCCTGCTCATCTGCCAGACCATTCTGGAAGCGGATGGCTACCAGGTATTGACCGCCAGCAGCGCTC
>DATCAX010000277.1:0-4693 GCA_036512375.1 Candidatus Angelobacter sp.
CCCGGGCCGGCGCGAAAATGAAGCCCGGCTGGCCGGAGAGTTTCAAGCCTGCGGAACTGCTGGCCAATTATCAATTCATGCTGGAGGCTTTCCTTTTCAGTACGGCACCTCCGGCGGAACAGGAGCGGCTGAGAAAAACCGTCGGCGATATGGTAGCGGACAAAAACTCCGGGGCGCTCAGCTCATTTGCTGATTGGCAAAAACAGAACTTCCGCCGGCTGGCCTATCGCGCACAGTGGCAGGCTTACTTCAATCAAGTGGATGTCTTTCTCTCGCCCGTAGCCTTCACCGTGGCATTCCCGCATGATCACAGCGAACCGCAAGACCAGCGGAGCATCGCAACTTCGGCAGGCCAGCGCCGCTACATGGACTTGCTCAATTGGATTGCTCCGGCCACGCTTACCGGTTGTCCGACTACCATTGCTCCGGCGGGTAGAACTCCGGACGGGCTTCCTGTGGGCATCCAGATCATGGCGCCATTGTGGGAGGATGCGACGAGCATTACCTTTGCCGATCTGCTGGCGCGGGAAATCGGCGGCTTTACCGCTCCACCGGGATATGGGCAGTAGCGCGGGCGAAGCCTCCCTTGTTTCTGCGGGCACTATCGGGCATACAACAGATCGAAAATAAAATCCTGGCATCAGCCTCAAGCTGCGACGAACAGGTATAAAATACGAGTCGTTCTGGGTCGGCCCTCAGACACCGGGCCCCTTTTCGATGACGTTCATACTGGAGGTTTCCTATGGGAGCCAATGCATTCCGAGCACCCGGACTCAGGTTTGAGCTGGTAGAAACAGCGGAAGAAACCACTGTTCATTGCCATGGCAAAATCACCGCAGAATCTGCCGAGTTCTTTCAAAGCGAAATTCGCGACCGAGTGATTCCCACGTCGCGCGGCAAGGGCGTGGACGTGACTCATCGCATCGTGCTGGACCTCTCGCAGGTGACCTTCATTGACAGCACAGGGCTGGGGGCGCTGCTTTCCGTCTGGACCGCCGCACAAAGACGCGCTGTGGATTTGGAGATTACTAACCTCAGCCCGCGCGTGGAAAAACTCGTAAACCTCACGAAGCTGGACCAAGTCTTCAATAAGATGAAAGGGCTGTTCGGCTCGAAATAGGTCCTGAATCGGGCGTCGGCTCCTGATCCATTTTTGTAGCGGTAGCATTCACATCTCACGGAGCGCCAGCGCAAAACGGTGCTTCGCGTCTTGCACAGTTGATTTTCTGGCGATAGGGTTCCCTCGCTACGCTTCGGGATGTGAAAAACTTATTCGCTAGTGAAGTAATCCACCGCCACCGGACTCTCAAACAGTGAATAGTCGCGCGTCACGATGGTGATGCCGGTTTCGGTGACGATGTAGTTCTTCGCATCCTCCTCAGGATCAAAACCGATGACGGTGCCTTCTGGAAGCTGCACGTCGCGATCGATAATGGCGCGGCGAATCTTGCAATGCCGCCCGATATTGACATGCGAAAAGATGATGCTGGCATCGACTTCAGTGTAAGAGTTTACGCGCACGTCTGGCGAGAGCACGCAGTTGCGCACGTAGCCGCCGGAAAGAATGCTGCCGGGACAGACGATGGAATCAATGGCCATGCCGGTGCGTCCGGGCTCGCCAAAGACGAACTTGGCCGGCGGATACTGCCGCTGGTGCGTACGGATGGGCCAGTGCTTGTCATACAGGTTGAATACCGGCGAAACCGAAACCAGATCCATGTTGGCTTCATAATAGGCTTCAATGGTGCCCACGTCGCGCCAGTACTGCGCTTCTTTCATGTTCTCGTCGATGAAATTGAAGGAAAAAATTTTGTACTGATTGAGGATGCGAGGCAGAATATCATGCCCGAAATCGTGCGATGAGTTCGGGTCCTCAGCGTCTTTGAGCAACACGGGCAACAGGACGTCAGTATTGAAGATGTAAACGCCCATGGAACCAGAAACCATCTCCGGGTTGTAAGGCGAACGCAGCTTGGTTTGCTTGGGCTTCTCTTCAAAACCAGTGATGCGCCCTGTGCGGTCGACGTCTACCACGCCAAAACGGTCGGTATCCTCGGGAGAGATAAGGATCGTGGCCAGGGTCACGTCCGCCCCTACGGATTTGTGGTGGTCCAGCATCAGCTGATAATTCATTTTGTAAATGTGATCCCCGGAGAGGATCAGCACATGCTTGGACTGCTCAGAGCCGATGGAATAAATGTTCTGGTAAACGGCGTCCGCGGTACCGAGGTACCAGCTGTCACTCACGCGCTTCATCGGCGGCAGGACTTCAATAAACTCACCCAACTCCCGCGCCACTACCGAGCCCCAGCCTTCGCGGACGTGCCGGTTAAGCGAGAGGGCTTTATATTGCGTGAGGATGTAGACCTTGCGCAGATCTGAATTAATGCAGTTGGAAAGCGTGACGTCAATGATGCGATAGTTGCCGCCGAATGTAACGGCCGGTTTGGCACGATCGCGGGTGAGTGGGTAGAGGCGTTCTCCGGCCCCGCCGGCAAGCAATACTCCAAGTGTATCCTTCATAATTTTTAGCGAAGCATTTTATGTGAACCTGGGAACAGCAGGGAAACTTTGGGCACCAGAAATTTATGCTAGCAGAAAAAATAAAAACCGGCGCAGCACTTCGCTCCGCCCGGACAATCCAGAAGGCTTCAGTTACGCAGCATCGTCAACGGCGATGCGCAACGACTTGAGAAAGCGCTCGTCGTGAGCATTGATGCTGAATTGAGGTTCCGCGTTCTTGTTGCGGGTGCTCACCAGCTGCGGCGCGGACGCTTCTTCGTCGTGCTTGTTAAAGCCGATGGTGGCTTCCAGCACCAGGAAGACGTCAAAACCTTCGTCTTTTATTCTGGCGATCGCCTGTGCGATCGGCTCCGATTCAGAAAGAGAGCCGTTAATTGCCTCTCCCAGGTCTTTCATCAACTTTTTTAAGCGTGGATTCACCGCAAACTCCTCTGGACTGCCAAAGTTAGATGCCCCTGATGTTACCTGCGTTTTATTCTTTAAGAAGGATACCGCGATTTTCGCGCTACAATACCCAAAATGGCCCAAATTTCCGCTGTCAAAAATGCCCTGCAAAGCGTTGTAAAGAAAGACCGCCTGCTCAACGCGGTCTTTGCCGGCGGAAAATCGTTCGTCGTCTCCATCAGCCGTACGTTTTACGCCTTCTGGCTGCAGACCACCGGCTTGATGTACGTGCTTTTCACATTCATGGGCTCCGCTTCCCTGGTGCGCGAGTACTACAAAAAAGACCACTTTGCCGATCACAAGCGCGTCGCGATTGAAACCATCTTTACCCTAGTCTGCCTTTACTTTACGATGCATTCGTTCGTGAAAGCCAAACGGACCCTCAAGCGGAAATAGCTTCCGCCGGCGCCATCATTCAAGTGCACCTAATCAAACTCCGCAAATCCGTGCGCGTTTTCGGGTCCCATTCACGCCTGCTTTTGGCGTGAATGGGCAAAGCGCCAAGGATTTAGGAGTGAGGGACCTTGCGCCACATCGGAGTATCATTAATCCGTAACTCTGAACATGCCCCAGGACACCAAACTCGAACGCGACGCCGAGCAGCAGCTGAAAGATATTACTCCCCATCCGCTTTACACGCCGGCCGATCTCGAACATTGGGACTACCACGCTGACGCAGGCTATCCCGGAGAGTTTCCGTTCACACGCGGCGTGCAGGCCACCATGTATCGCGGACGCCTATGGACCATGCGCCAGTATGCCGGCATGGGTGACGCCGAAGAATCCAACAAGCGCTATAAGTATCTTCTTTCCCACGGGACTACGGGACTGTCTGTTGCGTTTGACCTGCCGACGCAGATCGGCATGGATTCAGACCACGCCATGGCCGCGGGAGAAGTGGGCAAGGTGGGCGTGGCCATTGATTCCATTGAGGACATGGAGCGGCTCTTCGCGGGCATCAACCTGGAAAAGATTTTTACATCGATGACCATCAATGCCAGCGCGGCCATTCTGCTGGCGCTGTATATTGCCGTGGCGCGGCGCAATGGGTCGGAGACTCGCAAGCTCAGCGGCACCGTGCAGAATGACATTCTGAAGGAATATATTGCGCGCGGGACATATATATACCCGCCGCGGCAGGCGCTGCGGATCATCACTGACATGTTTGCTTATGCCAATGAGCATGTGCCGGAATGGAATCCCATTTCGATCTCCGGGTACCATATGCGCGAGGCGGGCTGTACCGCGGTGCAGGAAGTGGCTTTCACGCTGGCCAACGCCATCGCTTATGTGGATGCGGCGCTGCAGGCTGGACTTGACGTGGACAAGTTTGCGCCGCGCCTCTCTTTTTTCTTCAACGCGCACAATAACTTTCTGGAAGAAGTGGCCAAGTTCCGCGCAGCACGGCGTATGTGGGCGCGCATTATGCAGTCGCGCTTTCATGCTAAAAATCCCAAATCGCTGATGATGCGTTTTCATACGCAGACCGCCGGGTCGACGCTCACGGCGCAGCAGCCGGAAAATAATATTGTCCGCACGGCATTGCAGGCGCTGGCGGCCGTGCTGGGCGGAACGCAGTCACTGCATACCAATGGCTTTGATGAAGCGCTGGGTCTGCCCACGGAAGAAGCCGCGCGCACGGCGCTACGCACGCAGCAGATCGTCGGGCATGAAACCGGCGTGGCCAATACTGTGGATCCGCTGGCGGGGTCATACTATATCGAGT
>DATCAX010000278.1:0-9482 GCA_036512375.1 Candidatus Angelobacter sp.
GAAACCGTGGGCGATCTTGACCTTCTGGTGACAGGCCAGTGCTGCGATACAGATTCACAGCGCAATGCCGTCATTGAGCGAATCGTCAGCTTTCCGGGGATTCTTGAAGTCCTGGCCAAGGGTGAGAATAAAGTCAGTTTCAAGCTGCGAAGCGGCTTGCAGGTGGATGTGCGCTTGCTTCCGCCGGATTCTTTCGGAGCGGCGCTGCAATACTTTACCGGCTCCAAGAACCATAACGTCCAGTTGCGCCAGCGCGCGCTCAAGCAGGGCTACACGCTCAATGAATACGGCCTGGTGCGCATGGAAGACAGCAAGCGAGTGGCAGGAAAAACTGAAGAAGAAATTTACAAGCAGCTGGGCCTGAAATTTATTCCACCAGAGCTGCGCGAGGATTGCGGAGAAATCCAGGCCGCAGCGGAAGACAAGCTGCCGGACCTGATCACCCAGGCTGATCTTCAGGGCGACGTGCACATGCATACGGTTGAGACCGACGGCAAATGCACGATCGAAGAAATGGCCGTGGCAGCGCGCGAGCGCGGCTACAAATATATGGCCATTACCGACCACTCGAAGAACCTGGCATTCGCCAACGGGCTGGATGACAAGCGCGCCGAAGCTCATATCAAAAGGATCCGCGCGGCATCGAAGGCCATTGAAGGCATCACGATTTTTGCCGGCATTGAGGTGGACATACTGGCCGACGGCGAACTCGATCTTTCTGACTCGGTGCTGGAACAGATGGACATTGTGATTGCCAGCGTGCATTCCCATTTCAACCAGGAGCCGGCGCAGATGACTGACCGGCTGCTGCGCGTGATCGAGAACCCGAACACGTCATTGATGGGGCATCCAACCGGGCGCATGCTGCTGCGGCGCGAAGGATTTACTTACGATTATGACAAAGTGTTTGCCGCCGCGGCCAAAGCGGGAGTTGCGATGGAGCAAAATGCTTATCCTGACCGGCTCGACTTGCGTGACCAGCACCTGCGGATGGCCAAAGCGAAGGGCGTGAAATTCATTATCAATACGGATGCACACCACACGTCGCACATGGAGAAAATTCGCTATGGCGTGTTGCAGCTGCGTCGCGCCTGGCTGACGAAGCAGGACGTACTCAACACGCTGCCAGTGGCGGAGTTCGCGAAGATCGTGCGGCGGGGCAGGCCGGTGCTGGCGGAGATTAACTAGCAGTCGACTTCCCTTTTTTACCCCGCCCGTGCTTTCAGCATCCCACAAGAGTATTCTGTTCCCGGAGCAACTCTATGCCTGACGACACCAAGCCCACACCGCCACCGCCCAGCAATCCGCCGAAAGCCAATGCACCGGTGAAAGCGCAAGCCGCCAACGCGCCTGATGCCGGCCATATTCCTATCACGGAAGAAATGGACAGCGCCAAGTGGACGCTGCCACCTATTATTCCGCTGCTGGTGGCTGCAGTGGTGGTGGGAATTCTGGTGGCCGTGGTAGCGCTCTCGAACCGGACCAAGCCAAGCGCTTCGCTGGCCATCACTAAAGTGGTATCGGCCTCTCAGGAAGCCAACACCATGGTGGCGATTCAGATCAAGTTGGACAACCAGGTGGAAGGCCCGCTGTGGATCAAGCAAATCCAGGCCGAAGTGGAGACGCCGGACGGCAAGAAATATACTGACAATGCTGCTCCGGGAGTGGATGGTCCGCGCTACATGGAGGCGTTCCCTCCGCTGGCAGAGGCCAAAGCCGACTGGCTGAAAGAAGACCTAAAAATTCCCACCAAGACATCTTTCAATGGCGTAGCGATATTTTCCTATCCCGTTGCCAAGGCGGCGTTTGACACACGCAAACAGGTGACGCTCCGCATACAACTCTATGATCGGGCTACTTTGGTGGCGACCAACACACCCACGCCCACTCCATGACATTTTTCCAATAACCCCGACCTTCGGACCATCGCAAAAAATATTTATTTGCACGACCGCAATTTTCTGTTGACAAAACATACAACTGTAGTAGATTAACAGACGAGCATAGTAGTAGCACATCATTATGACTTTGCCAAAACTGACAAAACTGGAATTACAGATCATGGAAGCGCTGTGGACGCGCGGCGAGGCTTCCATCCGCGAGATCCAGGAAAGCTTCCCTGAAATGAAACGACCGGCCTATACGACGATCCAGACCACGGTGTACCGGCTCGAAACGAAGAAAGCGGTGCGCCGGGTAAAGAAAGTGGGGAATTTTCACGTCTTCGAGGCGGCGGTTTCACGCAACGCGGCACAGCGTCGACTAATCGATGACCTGATGGCCCTGTTTGGCGGGCGTACGCAGCCGGTCATGGCGCACCTGATCGAATCCGGCAAGCTCACGCTGGAGGATGTGAAGGAAGCGGAAAAACTTTTACGGCAACTGGAAAGAAAGGACAAATTGAAATGATCATGCACTCTTTGTCCGCGACGTGGAGCACCCTGACGCCGGCTCTGGGCAATCATTTGTGGCAGTCAACGATGTTCGCCGTCGCAGCCGGATTGTTGACGCTGGTGCTGCGCAAAAACCAGGCACGCGCCCGCTATTGGCTGTGGCTGGCAGCGTCACTGAAATTTCTGGTTCCCTTTTCTCTCCTTATCAATCTCGGCAGCCGTTTAGCGTGGTGGCGCGGGACAGCCGGGTCGGATGCGGGGCTTTATTTTGTGATCGAGCAGGTAAGCCAGCCGTTCACACAGAAGGCAATTTCCCAGTCTGCTCCTCAGGCGTTCTTCGCGAACCTGATGAATCTGCTTCCGGCGCTTCTTACGGTCGCGTGGATCTGCGGGTCTACGGTGGTGCTGTTGGTATGGGTCGCGCGGTGGCGGCGGGTTTCCGCGGCCGTGAAGAATGCTGTACCACTACGGGAAGGCCGCGAAGTGGAAGCGTTGCGGCGGCTGGAAAAGGCGGGTGGACTACGGCGGAGGATTGAAATCTTCCTCTCGCGCGCTTCGCTGGAACCGGGAATTCTGGGCATTGCACGGCCGGTGCTGGTGTGGCCGGAAGGAATTTCTGCTCGGCTGGAAGATGCGCATCTGGAAGCCATTGTGGCGCATGAAGTGTGGCATGTGCGGCGGAATGACAATCTGGCGGCGGCGGTCCACATGGTGGTGGAAGCCATCTTCTGGTTTCATCCGCTGGTATGGTGGCTGGGGGCGCGCATGGTGGACGAACGCGAGCGAGCCTGTGACGAAGAAGTGCTGCAACTGGGCAGCCAGCCGCAGGTCTATGCCGAAAGCATTTTGAAAATTTGTGAGTTCTGTGTGGGCTCGCCACTGGCGTGCGTCGCCGGAGTTACAGGATCCGATCTTAAGAAAAGGATAGTGAATATCATGAACAAGAGTGTTGTCCGCAAACTGAATTTTGGTAAGAAACTGCTGCTCAGCGCGTTGGGAGTGGCTGCCATCGCCTTGCCGATTGTGTTTGGACTGGCCAGTCCGGCACAGAGCCGGACGCCGAACGCCGCAGTATTGACCGCCGGATATCAACACGTTTCGGTCACACCCGGTGAAACCGGAAACGGAATTATCCAAACCAGAATAATGTTCCATCCTGACAGCTTCATGGCAAAGAACCAAACCTTGCAGAACCTCATTAAGCTGGCGTATGGAGTCCAGGACAACCAGATCTCTGGCGGACCGGACTGGGTTACAACTGCCAGGTTTAATGTCGAAGCAAAATTGGACAGCTCTGTTGTTGCTGAGTTGAAGAAGCTTAGCCCGGAGCAACAGAAGATGGAACGAGATCAGATGTTTCAGAATTTGCTGGCGGACCAGTTCAAGGTGGCGCTCCATCGCGAAAGCAAGCTTCTGCCGGCGCAAGTGCTGGTAATCGCGAAGAACGGCCCCAAAATTCAGGCGGCAAAACCGGGAGATACCTATCCCAACGGCGTCAAGGGCCTGGATGGACTTCCGGCAGGGGCACATAAGTTTGTTGCCGGGCCTGATGGCGTGACCGTCCAGGCTCTTCCCCTGTCATTCGTGGCGGAGCACCTTGCCCAGCACTTAAACCAACCCGTTGTGGACAGGACAGGGTTGACAGGCGACTATGATTTCACGCTGAAGTTTTCGCCTGAGAATGTGGTGGCGGACCATAAAGAGGTCCATGGCGGGAAAGAAACCACCATCCACACGAGCCCGGTCAGTGCCACAGTGACTGCGCTGCTGGCGGCCATTGAGGAGCAGCTTGGGTTGAGACTGGAGCCGCAAACAATCCCATTGCCGGTACTCATTGTTGATCGCGCCGAGAAGCCTACGGCAACTTAGCTAAGAAGTGGGGACGTGCCGCAATCGTGCGGTCGTCCCCGCCTTCTTTTGTGCCGCCTTTCACACGCCCCTGCCGCTCTTGTAGTCAAACTACTTTGATATAAAAATTTAATCCTTGACATTTGTTTTCCTTGTAAGACAATGTCCCGCTTAGGGATGGTGCCCCCGGATCGAATTGGCTGCTGTTTTTTTAGGCGACCAGTTCGAACGAACGTTCGTAAGACTCCATCCCGGCGCTGGAGGAAATATGAAACGTAGTTTTGCGTTTGTCATGTTCGCCCTTGTTCTTTTTCTCTCCTGCAACGCGGCGTATGCGCAGGTGAGCGCCGCAGAGGCCCAACTCAACGGCTCCGTCCGCGACCAAACCGGGAGCATGGTGGTGAAGGCTACTGTCACGTTGCGCAATATCGATACCAACCAGACTTATAAAACCACGTCCAACAGCGTGGGCTTTTACATTCTTACGAACGTTGCACCGGGAAATTATGAACTGACGACTGAGTCGCAGGGATTTGCTAAATCTGCCCAGACCGGCGTTGTATTGCGCGTGGCCCAGGTGGCGACGATTGACGTGAACCTGAAAGTGGCCGGCACCACGCAGGAAGTCACGGTCAACACCGAAGCGCCGGTCATCGAGCCAACGCGCACGGAAGTGAGCCAGGTGATTGAGACGCGGCAGATACAGTCGCTGCCCATCTCCGGGCGGCTGTTCACGGACTTTGCGCTGCTCAGCCCGGGCGTGACCACGGGAAGAATCAGCCTGCAATCCACATTTACTGATCCTTCTGTAACGCGCATTTCCTTTGGCGGCCAGCGTGACCTTAACAACAGCGTGACGGTAGACGGCGCGGACAACATCAATACTGCCACCGGTTCGCAGCGCGCCACGCCCTCACAGGAAGCGGTGAGCGAGTTCCGCGTCGTCAACAACAGTTTTGCCGCGGAATACGGCCGAGCGCTGGGCGGGATTGTGAACATCGTGACTAAGTCAGGAACAAACGATGTTCATGGCTCAGTCTACGAATACTTCATGAACAACAAGCTCAACGCCAAGCCGCTGCTCACGCAGCCGGGTTTTGACACGTTCCGGCAGAACCAGTTTGGAGCGACACTGGGCGGCCCGCTCAAAAAGGACAAGACTTTTTACTTCCTGAACTATGAAGGCCAGCGAAAGGGACAATCGCCGGAATATCCCGGCCTGCTGGTGAACAACATTGGCGCGATCAATGTCTTGAAGACCAGTCTGGGGATCGCGCCGGAAAACCTTAACGTCCTCAAGACTGCGGACGTGGACAACGGGTTTATCAAGGTCGATCACCAACTGACGGAGAACAACCGCCTTACGGCACGTTATTCCATCCAGGATGCTACCAACCTGAATATGCTGGTGGGTGAAACGCTGGACGGAGGCGGTGTGGGCGCACCCAGCAGCGGACGCAATGGGTCCCTGCGTGATCAGGACCTGGTGGGAACGCTCACGACAACGCTCAGCCAGAACAAAGTCAACTCGCTTCTGTTGCAGTGGGCACGACGCAACTATGGTTTTGAGGGCGTAACCGGCCAGCCCAACCTCGATGTGCCGAACCTGCTGCTATTTGGCCACAACTTTGGAGCGTTTGATCGCTACAATGAAACACGCATCCAGGGTTCAGATACTTTCTCAGTAGTCCACGGCAAGCACTACGCCAAGTTTGGCTTCGATACCAACTACGTGCGCAATTTTGTGATCTGGCCGGGCTTCACTCCAGCACGCATCATCTTCCCCAGCCTGGGAGACCTGCTGGTTTCAGGCAAGGCTGACTGGGGATCAACGCCTTGTCCCGCGCCGCTGACTGGACTGGTGGCTCCGTGCCTGGCAGCTTTTTTCTGGGGCGCGCCGATTGGGCCCGGTCCGTTTAATCCCAACGCGGCCTCACCTTCCGTCTCCACCACATGGAACAACGCATTCCTGCCTTCTGAGGCTTCTAACTTTTTTGTGAATGTAAATCACAGCTACTTCGGGTTCTTTGCCCAGGACCAGTACAAAGTCACGCCAAAGCTGACAGTCAATTACGGTTTGCGCTATGACGTGGAAGCCGGGCTTGGCTTCTTTGTGAATGGCGACCACAACAACTTCCAGCCGCGGGTTGGCTTTGCTTACGCACCGGATTCGAAAACCGTGATCCGCAGCGGGTTTGGCATCTTTAATGACAAGTATAGCCTGACATTCTTCTTTGTTCCGGCACCACAACGGCCGCCGGTGATCGCCGGACTGCCAACGGTGCAAAACCAGACCACCGGAACTTACCTGCTGAACAGCATCTTCCTGCCCACGCCTTGCGTGATTCCCGGATGCCCTACGCCGCCACCGGGATCTCCATTGCCGCCAGGCACCGTGCCGCCGCCGCTATTGACGTCGGCATTTGAGAACCTGATCAACAACGGATCATTCCCCAACAACTCGCTGTTTGCTCAGGGCGGCACAGCAGTTGATCGTAATTTGCGGTCGCCATATACGGAGCAGGCCAACCTGGAAATTGACCGCACGATAGGTGGCGGGCTCACAGTAAGCGCCGGCTACCTGTTCGTGGCGGGACACAAACTGGTGCGCCCGATTGATCTCAACGTTGGCCCTCCGGTTGGTGTGGAACCCGGAACAGGCAAAGATATTTACGCCTTTGCCATTCGCGATCCCAACATCCCTGCACCACCGGCCGGATCTCCGGGAACGAATGGGATTTTCTACTTCACCGATTCCACCGGCAACTCCGTGTATCACGGGCTGACGTTGCAGGTGGTCGAAAAAGCTGGAAAGTATTTTTCACTGAATGCCAACTACACGCTCTCACACACGCTGGATGACGGCACGTTTGTTACTTTCGTGAGCACACCTCAATCGAACGCCCAGAGGAACCTGGAGAGGGCCAATTCGAACCAGGATGCCCGGCACAGATTCGTCGCAAATTTCGTGGCAGATGCCCCACAGAGCTCTTTCCTGCGCAACTTCCAGTTGAGCAGCATTGTCACGTTGCAGTCAGCCCGGCCGTTCACGCTGTTTGTGGGCTTTGACGCAAACAATGACGGCAACCCAGTAACTGACCGCGTGGGCAACTCACCACGCAACAGCTATCGTGGCGACAACCTGCAAACGGTAGATATGCGCGTGGCTCGCGCTGTTCACTTTGGCGAGCGCAAGGTGCTGAATCTCTCCGTGGATGCCTTTAACCTTCTCAACCATTCCAACATCGACGAAGTATTTTCCGTTTACGGTGCGCCGGATTTTATTCCCAATCAGATTCCGACGCACTTTGGCGACGGCATCTCCGGCCCCAGCGGCGCTGTTGGCGCACCCAGGACTGCTTTCAATACGCGGCAGTTCCAGTTGGGAGCGAAGTTTACTTTCTAGATCACGGACGAATACTTGAGGACGGCGCTCCGGTGCCGTCTTTTTTTGTTTAGCTGATTGCTGTGCAGATCAAGCTGGCACATTCGATTGCAGCAGATTGGCCTTTGCGATCGGCAGCGTTTGGGCGCCGAGATTAGCGGAGACGTGTCCGCCGGTCTAGTTATGGGTTCTGAACGGAAGCTTAAATTTTCTGGCGATTTCCGGCCAGTACTCGCGAAGCACATCCCACGCCATGTCATTGGCGACGCTGTAGCCGACGCGGCTGGCGGTCGGACCAAAGCCACGCGAGTTTCCCGGATGGTACAGATTGCCGAGCGCTTTGGAACTCACTGTCCCAAACCACTCAGAATAGTTCGGCATGAGTTTGCCGGAATCAGCTTGCGTCACAAACGTGTGCGCCATCGCCTGGCCAAGCCGCGAATGCATAGAGCCCTCTCCCAGGCGGTAATAGCGCGGGTCTTGCTTGAAGAGAGATGGGTACAGGAAAATGCCGAAAAAATCGCCGGTGGTATTATCGGCAACCGCTGCGCCGAACCTTTTTCCATACCCTGAAGCGCCTTGTTGATAGCTGGGATCATCGCGATCAATCTGCGCGGTGGCGGCGTCCCAAGCGGCACCAACGTAATTCAGGGGATCGGCCGTGCTTTCGACAAACATGTGGAACTTGTCTGAAGCGGATAACGCGCAGAGCCGAAGATCGTTCTTGTGCCGCGGAATATGAACCGTGGTGCTTTCCAGCCGCTGAGAGAAACGTGAAACCACACGGCTGAGCGGACCATCATAATCATCGATATCAAACGGCTCCGCTGTGTGGGCGCAAGGCTGTTTCACAGGAGTGACCATCGAAGGTGGGACTAGAGAGAATGCGGGCGTCATATTATCCAGCTTGGGTAGCGACTGGGCGCAGGCCAGCGCGCTGGCTAAGAACAGAACGATCAGCGCGAGTTGTCTCTGCAAGTCCTTCATTTTCAGCACTCCGGGAAACCGACCCGGCAGGAGCATCTACTCCATAACAGATGCGGTTCGCGGCTGATTACAGAGGTTTCAAAGCATTGGTTACTTTTGTCCCTGACCCTCAAATTGATAGAAAGTTTCGTCGGCGGCTAACTATAACAAATCTAAAGAATTTGCCCGAACAACCGACTCTTCTGATCAACCGCCATCAGTATCAGCGCCTCCCCGCTGCTTAAGACCCCATTCGTCCGCGCGACGGAACGGCATTTATTTATAATAGGCAACCATGCGTACGGATTTGACGCGGCAGGAGATCGCCGTTCTTTATCATCAGCCTCTGCTCGACCTTCTTCTGCAGGCGCAGACCTTGCACCGCGAATTTCACCAGGCGAATGCGGTACAGATGTGCCGCCTGCTTTCGATCAAAACCGGGGGCTGTCCGGAAGATTGCGGTTATTGTCCGCAGAGCGCGCGCTATTCCACCGGTGTGGAGCGCGAACCGCTGATGAATTGCGAAGAAATTCTGCCCGCGGCACGCCGCGCAAAAGCCGATGGCGCAACCCGCTTCTGTATGGGCGCTGCGTGGCGACAGGCCCCGCAGGGCCACGAGTTTGACTCTGTTCTGGAATCCGTTCGCGCGGTGGCGGCACTGGGAATGGAAGTTTGTTGCACGCTTGGCATGCTGACGGAATCACAGGCCGTTCAACTCAAAGAAGCCGGCATTACCGCCTACAACCATAATCTGGATTCTTCTCCGGAATTTTACGGCAGCATCATCAGCACGCGGGTTTATCAGGAACGTTTGGATACGATTGCGGCCGTGCGCAAAGCCGGCATCACTGTTTGCTGCGGCGGAATTCTTGGAATGGGCGAATCCGAGC
>DATCAX010000279.1:0-3132 GCA_036512375.1 Candidatus Angelobacter sp.
TGCGCGGCGCGTCTTCGATTCCCGAACGCCCGGTCTGTTCCAGCTTGGCACTGTCTGGCTTCCACTCCCGCATTTGCTCGATATTCCGTTCATCGTCAACGATCGCCTGTGGCAGACAGGCCTGGGCGCATCCATTCCCTCAATGATCGCGTATATCGCGGGAACGCTGGGCGTGTTTCGACTGGTTCGTGAGCTCACTTCTTCGATGGCGGCCTGGATTGCCGCGCTGATCTACGCGCTGAATCCCAACCTTCTATATATGCAGGCGACTGCGATGACTGAGTCGCTGTATCTGGCATGCTTTGTCTGGTCGGCGGTGTACTTTGCGGAATTTATGCGCCAGGCGCGCGATGATCCGGATCAAGCAGGAAAATCGCTGAAGAAATGCGGCCTGATGGTTTCTGCGGCCATGCTGGTGCGCTATGACGGCTGGTTCCTTGCAGCAGTGATCGGTGCAGCCGTAGTGATTGTCCTTTGGCGATTGCGGCCGTATGCTCCGCCGCTCCGCCGCGGCCTCCGCAATTTTATTTTGCTCACCGGCTCTACCGGCGCGCTCTTTCTTCTTTACAACCAGGTTGCCTTTGGCAATGCGCTGGAGTTTGCCAACGGGCCCTACTCTGCGCGGGCCATCCAGGAACGCAGCAAAACTGCCAGCATGCCCACCTATCCGGGAGAGAATTCTCCGCGGGGCGCGACGCTGCAATTCCTGAAGGTCGCAAGGCTCAACATGGCTGAGGGAAGGCCGGAGCTCCTGTTGTTTACGAGCGCGTTCATCGCTTTACTGGCGTCGCTCTATTTTGCGCGCCGCTATTTGAGCTGGGCCATCTTGTGGACGCCGCTGCTGTTTTATGCGCTCTGCATCGCCTGGGGCAGCGTGCCTGTCTATCATCCGGAATGGTGGCCTTTCTCGTATTACAACGTCCGTTACGGATTGCAACTGCTGCCGGCGATCGCGGTATTCGCGGCGCTGGGCTGCGAATTCCTCGCAAACTTTTTTCGCACACGATACGTCGTCGGCGTGGCAGCTCTGGTGATCGCTGCAAGCTATTACTCCATCTGGCAAACCACGCCCATCTGCCTGCGGGAAGCCCAGGTCAACGGCAGGGAACGCATGGCGCTGGAGCGGCAGCTTGCGGAGACGCTGAAGATGCTGCCGTCTTCAGCCACGTTGATGATGAATTGCGGGGCTCACCCCGGCACCACGCAGCTGGCAGGCATTCAACTCCGCCGTGTGCTGTGTGAAAGCAGTTCCCGGTACTGGAAGATTGCATTGACGCGGCCGGCGCAGTCGGCTGATTACGTCATTGCTTTTCCCGGCGACGAGCTCGCCCGCGCGGTGCATGACTTCCCCCAGGGACTTGAAGCGGTTGCTATAATCGGCACTCCATCGCAACCAAGGGCTTTGATCTATCGTTCAACGCATCGATGATTGACATGAGATCGGAGCGAACATTCTTTGTCCGGACATTATTTAACTGAGCATTATCGCCAATGAACACGCCTGCATTTGTTTTGCCGCACATGTCGCTGGAAGACCTGCTGTCAAAGACCATGGTCCGGCTTACCCTGGCGGCTGTCCTGGGCGGGATCATCGGCCTGGAGCGTGAACTCAAGCGCAGGCCTGCCGGACTGCGCACCAATATGTTTATCTGTTTCGGCTCGGCCATGTTCACCATTCTCTCCACCGAACTGGCGGGGGAATGGGGCATTGGCGATCACACGCGCATTGCCGCTCAGATCATTCCCGGCATCGGCTTCATCGGCGCCGGGTCCATCCTGCATGATAAGGGCGGCGTAAGCGGGCTGACCACGGCGGCCACGCTCTTCGTGGTCGCGTCCATTGGCATGGCAGCTGGCGCCGGTCTGTATCTGCTGGCGATCTTCGCTACCATGCTGATTTATCTTTCACTGCATTTGCTCGGCCTGATGGAACGCCGGTTTAACCTGAAGCCTCTGATGATGAATTACATCATTGTGTCGGAGAAGTCTGCGGACGATCTGGTGGCGGAGGTCAATTCGATTCTTGAAGACCAGGGCAAGGAGATGCAGGGCATGCGGTTGAGCCGGTTCAGCGGAAAAGAAAAACTGGTCTTCAGCATTGGCGGCACGCGCAATGAGCATAGGGAACTGGCGAACCGGCTACGCCAGTCAGAAGACCTTAAGAATCTGGAAACCACTGCTGGACTGGACCTCGACTAAATGAATGTTCTTTTCACGAAAGCGTCCGCCTGCGGCAACGACTTCCTGATCATTGACGGCATGGATGCTCCCGCTGACCTGCATGCATTCAGTAAACGCATTTGCGACCGACACAATGGCGTTGGCGCGGACGGCGTGGAATGGCTCTTTCCCGCCCCGGATGCTGACATATGCGCGCGCCTGATTAATGCCGACGGCAGCGAAGCGGAAATTTCCGGCAACGGGACGCGCTGCGTCGCCGCCTACCTGGTGAGCCAGGGCCACTCTGGCAAAATAGCCATCAGAACTGGCGCGGGCGTGAAGCATTGTGATCTGGTATCGCGCGAAGAGCACAGCTTTGAATTCGAGATGGAAATGGGCGAGCCTAAAGTGGGTGACGAGTTTTCCATGACCGTGGGCTTTGCGCCCACACATGGCACGCCGGTCTCCATGGGCAATCCGCATTACGTGGTGTTTGTGCATGAGTTCTCTCCGGTATGGCAGAAGGAAGGCGCGGAGATTGGCCGCCATCAGGATTTCAAGCAGGGAGTGAACGTTGAGTTTGTCCGCGTAAAGGGCGAGCATGACATAGAAGTACGATTTTATGAACGTGGCGTGGGCGAAACGCAATCGTCGGGAACGGGATCGTGCGCGTCTGCCGTGGCGGCGATTGCAGGAGACCACGTAAAGTCGCCGGTAAAAGTGCACGCTGCCGGTGGCACGCAGGTGGTGCGTTGGACAGAGGGCAAGGTCTTTCTGCGCGGACCGGCGCAACTGATCTGCCAGGGAGAATTTCTTGACTAGCGCAAAAACCATCAAGCCCGCCGCCTTGCGCCAGGGAGACAAGATTGCCCTGATCGCTCCGGCCAGCAGCTTCAGTCGCGAAGGCTTTCTTGCCGGCTGCGACCGCCTGCACCAGATGGGATATGAGCCAGTGTATTCGCAGAATATTTT
>DATCAX010000280.1:0-2299 GCA_036512375.1 Candidatus Angelobacter sp.
AGCGAAATCCTTTCCGATTCCAGGCAATGACGGTTTCCGGTTGGATGATCCGAAGTGACAGACGCCAACCTTGCCATAGATGGGATAACCAGACCCAGAAAATGCGATCTGCAGTCCGCAAGCGCAGCCGTCGACCATGCGTAGAACGCTGCAGCACGAGAAGCTGATGGCGCAGCGCCAGGATCTCAGCGTGCAAGGCAGCGCGGGAGCGCAGCGAACTGCGAAGAGAGAAAAACACGAGGCGGAAAATTGTCGACATGGGAGACGCGACAGGCTACAGGGTCGGACCGGTAAGGTCAATCGCCTCAGTCAGAACGGAGTTTTTACTAGGGACAGCCGCTGTACAATCCCAATAACTCAGTTCCACGACACCATTTCTCTCTGTTCGATATGTCCTCCAAATACGTCCGCAGGAGGCTCGTCAACCACTTGAATGCCGGGGAAATCTGGCAGGTCCCTGATCTTTCTGGGGCAGCGTGGTGTATGCCCACTCTACAATCTCCTCAAAGCTTTTGGGATTTGTGGTGTCGGCCATGAGGCCAACTTTACCACCAGGACAAGCGGCGAGACGTGGGCACCGGCGGGTGAGCGCTCTCCGGGCGATAACTGCTGCAAGATCGCCGTTGTACCAAGAATCAAATGGTCAAAACCCGCGCCAATCAGTACAAGCGAAATTGAACAGACCATTCGGGCCGCCACCGACCGGCTTGATGCTCGAATTGCCACCCAGGAACAAATTCTCACGTGTGCTTTCATCGCCATTGCCCGGCGCAAGGAAATCTATGAAGATGCGACCGACCTTTAGTTAAAATACTGGACACCCTGCTAATCCACTTCACATTTCTCTTGACATTAATCCTCTTAGTTCATACTTTGATCTTCCTCACTAATCTTGAAGTTAATCGCTTTTCAGATCTCGCCTGCCACGTGCAGCCTCGGGCGTAGGTTGCTATAGCAGCCGTGGCAGATTGGCGACTAGGGGACACATGGGCTCTTCCATGTGGGTGGGTAAGCTGTTGAGTTAAATGGCAGATCCAGTGTTTTGATGAAACCTAAAGGGCGCTGGCGAAGGCTAGGTTTGTTTTCCCAAAATGGAATTGAATGCATTGATAAGACAATTACACCCCAGACAAAGGTTAACGATTACGGCTTCCTAGCCATTTGAATAGTTTCGCAGAAGCATTGAGGCAAGATTGAGAAAGACAATTGTTCTGTCGAATCGTGGAAGAAAACTGATTGGTCTGGTGTTACTCCTGGCCGGAGTCCGGCAGACGTTGTTGGCTCAGGATAATGCAGTTATCCAATGGAACAATGCGGCGCTGCAGGAGATTCGCTACCTGCATACCGGACCGACGATTAACGCCCGTGCTCTCGCCATCGTGCACACATGCATATTTGATGCGTGGTCGGCCTTTGATGCCAAAGCGATCCCAACCGCCTTGAAACAGGACCTGCGGCGTCCTGTCGCGGAAAGAACGGAAGAAAGCAAGAAGAAAGCCGTTAGTTTTGCGGCTTATCGCTGCCTTGCGGACCTCTTCCCGACTGAGATAGCCAAGCTGAACGCAGTGATGGCTGGTTTGGGATTCGATCCCGCGGATGTGAGCAACGATCCTGCAACAGCCTCCGGCATCGGCAATCTGGCATCAGCGGCCGTGCTCCAGGTGCGCCATAAAGATGGGTCAAACCAATTAGGGGACTTGCATCCCGGTCGCTATAGCGACTACACCGGTTACGCTCCGGTGAATTCTCCGGAACAGCTTGTGGATCCGGACCATTGGCAACCCCTGCGGACGCCGGCCACGGACGGAGGGCTCTATGGAAGGTTTATCACTCAAAAATTCCTGACGCCTCAATGGGGATTGGTAAAACCGTTTGCACTGAGTTCGGGATCACAATTGCGGCCCGCCAAAGGGCCGGCTACTTTGGCCGCCGATAAAGAACATTATCTCGTCCAGGCCCAGGAGCTATTGCAGCTCAGCTCCGATCTCACGGATGAACATAAGATGATCGCCGAGTACTGGGCGGACGGTCCAAATTCAGAAACGCCTCCCGGACACTGGTGTGTGTTTGCTCAATTTGTCTCCGCCCGCGACCACCATACGCTGGATGACGACGTGAAGATGTTCTTTCTTTTAACAAACGCCATGTTGGACGCCGGCATTGCGGCCTGGGATGCGAAACGTGCCTTTGATTCGGTCAGACCGGTAACTGCGATTCACGTTCTTTTCGCGGGGAAGCCGGTGCGCGCGTGGGGTGGCCGATTCAAGGGGCTCCAGACTATTGACGGAGCAGCGTGGCA
>DATCAX010000281.1:0-8419 GCA_036512375.1 Candidatus Angelobacter sp.
ATGAACACGCGGCTGATAAGCGTGATGATGGCGAACAACGAAACCGGAGTCATTCAACCGGTGGAGGAAATCGGCAAGATTGCAGAAGAAGCCGACGTGTTCTTTCATACGGACGCAGTGCAGGCGGCCGGAAAAGTGGAAATCGACGTCAAGAAAATTGCGTGCGATGCACTCTCGATTTCCGGGCACAAAATTCATGCGCCGCAGGGAACGGGAGCGATCTATATCAAGAAGGGAACACTGATCCAGCCGCAGATATATGGTGGCAGCCACGAGCGGCAGCGTCGTGCAGGAACAGAAAATCTGCCGGGGATTGTGGGCATGGGCAAGGCTGCGGAGATTTCCACGAAATGGCTGGAAAGCGGTGGCGCGGCGGAAATGGCCGCGATGCGCGATAAGTTGCAGGATGCCATTCTCGGTGCGATGGAAGACGTGGGCGTGAACGGCGATGGAGCTCCGAGAGTGCCGAACACGACAAACCTGTGGTTTGATCATATTGAAGGAGAAGCGCTGGTGATTGCGCTTGATCTGAAAGGTTTGGCGGTTTCGAGCGGAGCCGCGTGCTCTTCCGGGGCAATCGAACCTTCGCACGTTCTGCTGGCGATGGGACTGCCGCATCAGCGCGCGCGCGCCAGCATCCGCATCAGTCTGGGCAAGCAGACCACGCAAGAGGACATCGAGTTTGCGATCAAAGTTATTCCGGAAACAGTGGCGCGCCTGCGCGAGATTTCTCCGGTCTTCCATCAGAATCAGCAAAAGCAGAAGCAGCACGCCGGCTGAGGATTGGAAAACATTTATCTTAAGTTGGCGATGTTCATTGTGAAACCTGAACTGCTTCCGGCAAAGTGGCCATTCCGCGGATTAAATCCGCTGGCGATTCGACTACACTAGCTGCAGCGATCTTCTAGTTTTAAAAAATCGGTTTTAGAAATCAGTTGTAGAAATCCTCGCAAAATCCCAATGAGTACAAAGTGGGTCCCAAAATCCGTACTGGCCCTGAAGAATTATTCGCGACAAGACTTTGTCGCGGACTTGATTGCGGGCGTCACGGTTGGGCTGGTAGCACTGCCGCTGGCCATGGCGTTCGCCATCGCGTCCGGGATGCCGCCGCAGGCGGGGCTTTACTGCGCCGTGATTGCCGGCTTTCTGATCTCTGCGCTGGGCGGATCGCGCGTGCAGATTGGCGGGCCGACCGGCGCGTTTGTCGTGGTGATAGCCGGAATCGTGGCCAGGTACGGCACGGACGGCCTTTTCATGTGCACCGCAATTGCGGGTGTGTTCCTGATTTTTCTGGGCGTAACCGGGCTGGGCAGTACGGTGAAATACATTCCACGTCCAGTGGTGGTGGGATTCACCAACGGAATCGCCGTGGTGATTGCCAGCACGCAGATCAAAGATTTTTTCGGACTGCGCATTGAGCAGGTGCCGGGCAATTTTCTGGGACGTCTGGAGGCCCTGGCACAAAACTTTCGCACTATTTCGTTCTACGAAACCGGGCTGGCGGTGCTGGCTCTGGCGCTGATTCTGGTGTGCCGAAAGTATTTCCCCAAAATTCCAGGCTATATTGTGGCGCTGTTCGTGGGCACCGCTCTGGTCTATTTCCTGCACTTGCCGGTGCAGACGATCGGCACGCGCTTCGGTGGAATTCCTTCCGGACTGCCCGCGCTGAAGATTCCGCACTTTCATCTGGACCTGATACGCCCGTTGATTGCGCCGGCGATCACGGTGGCCATGCTGGGTGCGATTGAGTCGCTGATGTCGGCCGTGGTGGGCGACAAACTGTATGGCCACGGAGAAAGACATAAACCGAACGTGGAACTGATCGCGCAGGGCGTGGCGAATTTTATTTCTCCACTGATGGGCGGACTGCCCGCGACGGGCGCCATCGCCCGCACGGCAACCAATATCCGGTCGGGCGCAAGAACGCCGGTTGCGGGAATGATCCATGCGGTCACGCTGCTGGCGATTCTGATGTTTGCCACACCCGTGGCCAAGTTCATTCCGCTGGCTGTGCTTTCGGCAATACTGCTGGTGGTTGCTTACAACATGGGCGAGTGGGCGGAGATTCCGGAATTGTTCAAGCTCTCGCGGCTGGAGGTGGCCACGTGGTCGGCAACATTTGTGCTGACCGTTTTTGCCGACCTGACAGTCGCGGTGGAGGCGGGCATGATCCTGGCCGCGCTGGTGTTTATCCGCAAGGTCACGGCGACGACGACAATCTCGCGCGTGACGAAAGAATACCTGCATGAGAGCAGGCTGCACGTTCTCCAGGACAAAGAGATTCCGCCGTACGCGACGGTGTTTCGTATTCATGGGCCTTTCCTTTTCGGCGCGGCCGACAAAATTGATGACCTGGTGCAGCAGATACCGGAGCTGCCGCCAATCGTGATTCTGCGCCTGCGCAACATGACGGCGATTGACGCGACCGGCATTCGTGCGCTGGAAGAACTGGCAGACCGCGTAAAAGCCAGCGGTCGCCGATTGATTCTCTGCGGTGCGCGTGAGCAGCCCGCGCAACTGATGCGGCAATCGGAATTCGAGCAACACGTGGGTCCGGAGAACATCTGTGCCAACGTGACGGAAGCACTGACTCGCGCCGGCGTGCTCTTTCCGGAAATCGCGATAGAAGCGCCGTCGGTGCAGAAGTGGGGACGGCGCAGCACCGATCATGAGAGCCCTGAAGAGAAGTTGCGGAAGAGCGTAACGCATAGCTAGCGTTTTTCAGGGACTAAAGCCCCGATTCATTTTTGGGTCGGGCTGACGGCACGAGTGAACTCGTGCCCTGACACTTGTCTCGCTCGAGGACACTTTGTCGTCACCATTACACCATTCGGTTCACGCCTCAGGTTGGCCCGACGAAATCGTGCCTTGGTACTTGTCTCATCTGCTCAAAAGACATCTCACCGTCCTGAATCCCCTGAGCCGTTTCCGCGCAGCATTTATAATGTTTATAGGCCAATTATGAGCACGCAGCCCACAGGAACAGCGCGGACCATCGCGGTAGCAATGTCCGGCGGTGTGGATTCATCCACCGTTGCGGCCATGCTGCGCGCGGAAGGTCACAACGTGGTCGGCCTGACGATGCAACTGTGGAACCAGCGCCGCCTTGCCGGACACGAAGGCATGCCGGAGCAGGTGCAGGGCCGCTGCTGCTCCATCGACGACGTGTACGATGCCCGCGCTGTCGCCGAAGATCTGGGCATTCCGTATTATGTGGTCAACCACGAAGAGCGTTTTGAGCGCGACGTGGTACGTCCGTTCATCGATGAATACCTTTCCGGACGCACGCCGATTCCGTGCAGCCTGTGCAACAACCATCTCAAGTTTGACCAGCTGCTGATCACCGCGCGGCAGATCGGCGCCGACATGCTGGCCACCGGCCACTACGCTCGTTGCGAGTTTTCGCCGGAGCGCAATCGCTGGCTGCTGCGTCGCGCCGCCGATCCCGCCAAGGACCAGACTTACTTTCTCTTCGGACTGACGCAGGAACAGCTCAGCCGCACGCTCTTTCCCCTGGGACACATGAAGAAGCCGCAGGTGCGCGAGCTGGCGCGTGAGCATCACCTGGCGCTGGCGGAAAAGCCGGACTCGCAGGAGATATGCTTTGTCCCCGGCGGCGATTACAAGCGCTTTATCGACGCCTATCTCACGGAGCAGGGCGAGACGCTGCCCGATACTTCCGGCGACCTGGTCACCACCGACGGCAAGGTGCTGGGCCACCATGAGGGCATCCATAAATTTACCGTGGGCCAGCGCAAGGGCCTGGGCGTTGCCACCGGCTCGCCGCTTTACGTGATCAACATCAACGGCGCTGAGGGCAAGGTGACTGTTGGTGGCAATGATGATCTGCTGTCACGCACGCTGATCGCCCACAAGCTGAACTGGATTGCCATTGAGGATCTGAGCGCGCCCCTGCGCGTTACAGCCAAGATCCGCCATCGCCATGAGCCCGCGCCTGCCCTGCTGGAGACCGCTCCAAACGGCGAGGTGCGCGTCACGTTCGACCAGCCGCAGCGCGCCATCACTCCGGGCCAGGCTGTCGTGTTTTACGATGGCGATCTGGTGGTCGGCGGCGGATGGATTGCGGAAGTGCCGAAGAATTAACCGCGCTCCGCTTTCAATTTCCCATTTTGGCAATGCTATTGGTAGGCACCGGCATTTTGCAAACCGCATACAGCCCATTGAAACATTGCACCTATCCAGCAAAGCCTGTGGAGTACGTATTGCCGGTGCAAGAAAATGCCGCTTGAGCCAGAACGGTGCAACGATCTTGCTGGACACGGAACCTATTTTCTACAACCCATGGTGTAACGTTCAGGGCCTTCGCAACACCATACCAACGGAGGAAGTTCAACATGCCTAGCCTCACTGATCTGGCGAATGATATCAACAACACCCTGACGCAGATACAGACCAACACGCTGAACTCGGCGAATACCGACGCGGCCATTAAGACCGATACCGGCGACATGCGAAACTCACTCCACACCCTCATCACGGTCGATCAGACTGGGTTCGCGAGCCTCTCCAACGGCATGGCCGCAATGATCGACCAGCAGAAGGCCACCAACGCCCTTCTCGACTACGAACGGAAGCAGAATGACACCATCATCTGCTGGCTCACCAACATCGCCAATGTGCTCTGCGAATCATTGCATACCCAGCAGCAGCAGCTTGCGGTACAGACGGCAATGGAGAGGTCGCTGGATGAAATGAAGGAAATCATGGAACTGGTGAACGGCACGGCCGCGGTGGAAGTGTTGCGCCGTCGCGAGTTGGAGCAGAAGATCAATGCCTGCTGCCCGCCCAAGAAACCACAGCCCGGCCCGTGCTTTGAGTCCTGCCAGGAACCTGGCTTTGTGCCCTATAAGCCGCAGGTGCCGGACTATAAGCCGTTGCCGCAGCCGAACACACCTGGCCAACCGAAATAGCCAAGTCTTGGAGGGGATGCAAAATGGGGCTGTTTTTACTGAACGATAGCGATGCCTCCGGGACCGGCGGTGTTTTCCCTATGAGCGCGTTTGCTGATTTGGTCCAGATCAGCAATATGGATGGCGGCATAGGGCAGGATCCGCCGGTTGGCGATCTTATTCACATCACGTACACCCAAAGCCAAACCGGCACTTGCCCCAATCGTCTCAACACGCTTGTCAATACAACTTTTCCGGCCATTCCAGCCGATCCCGTGGATATCGTTATCCTCGCACTCGACAACTCGTTCGTGGCAAGCAACGGAACGCTGCTTGGCGCCTTCGGTGGTGAAACGCTGAACCCCGGTCAGACCGATTCGAATGGATTTACCAATCCCACAAATTCCGCTCTGGTGCTCTATGACACATCGCAGGGAGGCGGTGCGGGCTACTGCCTGAAGGGCGCGGTAAGTGGCAACTACGATTTGCAGACGCCGAATCCGGTAATTCTGTACCATGAGCTTTCGCACGCATTCCGGATATGTACAGCTTCGTCACTTAGTCTGGCCGCCAGCGGGTGCACGGCATCGCCGGAAGAAGCGGCCGCCGAGGTCGATGAAAATGACATGCGAACGCAGCTTGGCATCCCGCTCCGTGACACTACAGATCATTGCGGTCAGGCCTGCAGCGGCGGCGCCGGCCCCAACACTGGCTCATGCTGCATTGTGGCTACCATAGCCACAGGCTCGCCCTATTCGCCGGAAGTGAACGCCTTGCGGCAGGTCCGTGACAGCTTCCTCAGGCGATCTGAAGTTGGCTATAGCTTTTTCGAGCACCTGCATCACGACTACTACGGTTTTAGCCCCGAAGTGCGCCGCATGATGGCAGTCACCCCCGAGCTGAAAAAGCTGATTGAAACCTGGTTCGTAAGGCCGTTGACTGCCTCGCTTGGCCTGATTCGCGCCTGGTCGCTCGATGGCTGCGATGAGAATGAAATCGGCAAACGTTTCGAGCAAGGTGCCGCAGAAACAAACCTCTCGCCGGAGATCGCTGCACTTGTTCGGGACATGTTGCAGGGACGCAGTGAAGTTCCGGCTTTCAATAGCGATCTGATCGAACTTGCCGCTCTCTTGCAGCAGCGTGCGCAACCCAGCCCGTACATTGAATGGGGGCTGATCCAAACCACGTGCATGTATCTGGATGCCTGCGTCTGGCGGTCTGAGGGTCTTTCGCCTTCTGCGCTGGGTGAGCGCCTGACCGCCGCCTTTGACGCCTGGGCTTCCGCGATGCCTTTAACAGATGCATGGCACAAGCTTCCCCGCTACTCGCTCAACGAAGAACTTGCATTCTTGCATCGCGCCCTGCTGCGCACTCAGGAGTCTCGCTTGCGCTTTGGGCAACGGCTGGCCATCCATATCTCCGCCGATGATGCTACTCTAAAGTTAATGGCTGAAGCTGGCTTTCTGCCGCTGGAGAGGAAGCCATGACCACTAAAAAAGATACATCGCACTCTGCTCCCATCGGTCCAAACAGTCTGCAGGTGAAAGATGTCGGCTTTCACGACGACGGCAACAACCTGATTGCCGAAGTTCGGCTGCACAATAGCTCACCCAGGACCCTGCACGCTTACGCGACGGCAAGAAATATTCAATATGACGCCGCCACAAAGACACTTAAAGTCCTGCTGTCAGATCGTCTCACAGGCGAAGGTGGCTCCATGTTCATCCACCCTAAGTTCGTGCCGGTCGATCCCGGCGGCGAAACAGTAGTTAACCTGCAACTCCCTCGCTTCTTGACTCGGATACTTCCCGGCACAAACCTTCCAGCACCTAAGCTGGAGCGCTTGCCGATCCACGAAGCCACTTCTATCCAGATTGAAGTGGATTGGAGTGATACGCCGTTTTACCCCGACCCGCGCGGCCAAAAGCATGTGCGCCAACAACTGGTCGAGTGGGTCAAGCATACCGCCCGACAGCAAGGCCGGCGACGCGAAGCTCCACCCGCGAAGACGAGTTGAGGCGGACTGTCTTTCGTTGACCTGCCTGATATTGGCGGACTGCTGGGTACTTCGGCTTCGCGCCACAGAGCTCTCTCATTAAAAAGTCATTCGCGCGCTCAGCATGCAGGGATTTATGGCGTGTTGTTCCTCGGATATTTCGAGTGGCGAGGTTTCTTCTGGAGAGATGTGTTGCCACCAACGGGACTTTTGTGTTGTTGGTGCAAGATTTTCCGGGCCTAAAAAGCCCGATCAAATTCAAGCACTTATGGCACGGCTGAAGCCCTCTGCCCTGATACGAACCAACTTAACACGGCGATGGCACTCTCTGACTCCTTCTCGCACGCCGCGAGCTGAGCCACGTAGGGCTCAAAAAGGCTGGTAAAAGGCAAAAGAGGATTTTGGGAAGAACTCCCTGAGTCGGCATGGCGGCGGACAGATTGTCGGGGCCCTTCGGTAGCTCCCTCGGCTACGGCTCGGGATTTCGCCTGCGCGCTCGGACGCCCGCAAGACGACTCAACTTCGACTCCGCGCCGATCATTGACGTCTGCACAACGGGGTTGAAGCGCTCCGCTCAGGGTGACAAGACTGAAAAAAGTGCTGCGCGAAAATGAAGTGTTCCACGGGACAGTATTTTGCAATGTCCTAATTCGCTATTGATTCGCTTGAAACAATGCGGTAGGATAGGCTGCGCCTCAGGGTGTGAGCAAGTCTAGATCATTGAAAAAAAGCATTTAGCATTTAGCACTTAGCCGGAAGCGGGTCCTTGGTTGTTGGTATTGGTACTTGGCAAATCGTTGCGACCCTCTGCCGACTGGAGACGGCAACTGACAACCAGAGGCTGGAATTGAACAGGATTGGAACTTGATAGAACGAGAAATAAAGACGTCGACAGCCTTTCGACAGTCCTTTCGAATTGCAGTTCGCCGTTTGTTTGCAACAAAACGCTTATGGGGGGTGGGGTCGTGGCTGAAGGACATAAGCAGAGGGCTGCAAGAATCGCCTGGATCGCCGCTATCGCGCGAGATGAGGAACCTAAAACCTCACCACTGATCAACACGGATGACACTGATCGGAAGAGGTATAGGGAAGGTTCCGCCGGGCACTGATATGGCGGCATGAGAGTGCCTGGGAGCATCGAACCAGAAGGAACAGCCGCTGCAAGCAGAGCGGCCCAAACCATCCCTGAATAGCGTTTTGGCGCCATTCATGCAACAGGGATGGAACTTAATTTCAAGGTGACTCATGGCTGCATCTGTCTGGACCGGATATCTTACTTTTGGACTCATTTCCATGCCGGTAAAGCTGTTTTCCGGCGCTCGCGGGACCCGCGTTTCTTTCCACATGCTGCATCGTGAGGACAACGCCCGGGTAAAGCAGCAGCTCTACTGCCCGGTGGATGAAAAGGTGGTCGAGCGCAAAGATATTGTGAAGGGCTATGAATTTCGCAAGGGCGAATACGTGGTGGTGGAACCGGAAGAGATCAAGAAGATCGAGCCAAAGACGGCCAAGG
>DATCAX010000282.1:0-4100 GCA_036512375.1 Candidatus Angelobacter sp.
GCGCTGCCTCTCTGACCATATCAATCAGCGCCAAGGCGGACTCGTGAAGGAAATTGCCAACCCCAAGTTTGGGTTTGCTGAGAATGCCCAGCGCTCCTTCCTCCAGTGCCAGAAGAGCATTTTCCGTGCCTCGTGCGGCGACTCCCGAACATACCAGTGTGGGAATAGGGTCTTCAGCCATGATCTTACGAAGAAAGGTGAGCCCGTCCATTCTGGGCATTTCCAGGTCAAGAACGACGACGTGCGGGCGCACCTGCTTCATCTTTTGCATCGCGATCAGGGGATCGGAGGCAACAGCAACCGTCATATCGGGTTCCTGGGAAAGAATGGCATGCATGACCTGCCGTACCACGGCGGAGTCGTCTACGACCAGGACTTGGATTGGAGAGGGGGTGCTATGGTTTTGCATCGGCAATGACATCATCTTTTCCGATGTAAACCGTGGGGATGATGCTCCGCAAACGGTCGCTCATGGCGTGCAGGCTTTCAGCATGCCCGAGAAAGAGGTATCCATCAGGGGAAAGGAAACTGGCCAGGCGGCGCACCACGCGTTCACGGCCGCGTTGATCGAAATAGATCAGAACGTTCCGGCAAAAAATCATCTCGAATTTGCCCGTCAAGGGATATGCCGGCTCATTCAGATTCATGCGGAAAAACCGGATAATGGAGCGAATTTCCGGCCCTGCTTTCATCTTGCCCGCCTGATCCGCAAATCCTTTAAGCAAATAGGCCTTAAGATAAGAAGAAGGAATTTCATCTGCCTTCGCAGCCGGCCAGATACCGGTCCGGGCAATCTCCAAGGCTCGTGTAGATAGATCCGTAGCTATGATTTCTATTTCCCATCCGGGGAAGCGATCAAGAAGGACCATCGCCAGCGAGTAAGGTTCCTGGCCGGTGGAGCAGCCGGCGCTCAACACGCGAATTTTGCGGTTGCGGTAGCCTGTGGCGGCTTCCTCGGCCCACTTTGGAAAAATTACCGATTTCAGCAAATCGAAGTGTTGTGGTTCGCGAAAAAACCGGGTCTCGTTGGTGGAAACTGCATCCAGCATCTGAATGCGCTCTTCCGGCGAATTGGTGACGAGATCATAGTATTGCTTAAATGATTTCAATCCGTGATGTCGAAGGCGTTTGGCGAGCCGGCCGACGAGCAGCGCGGTCTTGGCCTGCGAAAGCCATATGCCTGCCTCCTCATAGACGAGGTTGCGCAGGCGCAGAAATTCCCTTTCAGAAATCTCATGCGAGAGTGCCTGAAAAGAAACAAGTGAAGAGGCGGCCGGATTGGTGGGGGAATCTGCCGCTCCGGCCGGTTTTGAATCGATATCCAACGGTTGCATGATTCTGTAACTCTTTCAAGAAAGCTTGAGTCAGCCAGGATTCCAGAAAAGATTCGAAGCCTTAGTCGATACAATTCGCTCTATGAACCAAGATATTTTTTGATCACCATGGCCAGCTTCTGTTCGTTGACAGGCTTGGTCAGGAAATCATTGCAACCGCTGGCATAGGCCTGACGCACGAACTGCTCTTCACCGCGCATCGTCAACAGAACCACGGGAATGTTCTTGGTGGTCACGTTCTGCTTCAGTAGCCTGCATGCCTCGATTCCATTCATTCGCGGCATTTCAATATCCATCAGGATCAAGTCAGGAAGCTCTGCGATGGCCTTCTCTACTCCTTCCTGGCCATCACAAGCGCTATTAAGAACATAGGATTCATGACCGCCCAGGAGCATCCTGGCCGTCATACGCGAGGTGGATGAATCATCCACCAGCAGGATTTTTTTGATGCCGGTGGCAGGGTTCGGCGTGGCGGTATCTTCTTCAAAATGCTTTGCTTTCATTGGTCGTTCTCGGAAATAACCGGTCTTAATTCTCCCGGTCCAGGTTTTGGCCGGCTTCCGCCGGACTGAGCATGAGTGGGTCCGCTCCGTTGAATTCACCAGGCTCGGCGGTTTCCAAGGCGCTGGAAACCACGCTCAAGTCGCGCAGTTCTTCTGTAGTCAGCACCTTGTCCACGTCCAGAAGAAGAGCGAATTTTTTTCCTGACTGCGCCATGCCTATCAGGTAGTCCATCTTGACGCTCGTCCCGAAATCCGGCACTGGTTGAATGTCATCGTGCGACAGTTCCATTACCTGGCTCACCGCATCGACGATCAGTCCCACGGTTGTCTGCTGATCCTCGAACTGCGCTTCTACGATGACAATGCAGGTCGTCTTTCCCACCGGCTTCTGTTCCATCTGGAACTTCGCCGCCAGGTCGACGACCGGCACCACGGAGCCGCGAAGGTTAATCACTCCTCGCATCCACGGCGCCATCTTCGGCACGGTTGTGATCGTGTCATACTCGATGATCTCCCTGACTTTGAGGATGCTGATGGCGCACTCCTCGTTGACAAGGAAGAAAGTCAAATACTGCTCTCGTTCTATCGCTTCTTTGATGGCGGTATTCATTGGCTTTCTCCCCTAGAAACGTGAAAAACTCATTGCGTCCGCCTCGGCCTTGCCATTCGGCTTGCCCCCTCCGGCTGCGGTCGCATGCATGGCCTTGTGCTGCGGTTCGGATTCGCTCCAGGCCGCCCTCGTCCGTGGTTTCGGCTTGAAGGAAAAGCCGGAGTCGTTGCTCACTTTGAAGTAATCCATCAGTTGCAGCAACGCTTCCGATTGCGACGCCAGCTCCTCCGCCGTGCTGGAAAGCTCTTCCGCGGAAGAAGCGTTGCGCTGGGTCACCTGGTCCACCTGCGCCATGGCTTTGTTGATCTGGGCCACGCCGGCGGACTGCTCGCGTGATGCTGCCGCCACCTCCTGCACCAGCTCAGCGGTCTTCTGAATGGAGGGCACCAGCTCATCCAGGAGCTTGCCGGAGTTCTCCGCTACTTTGACGCTGTCCGTGGCCAGCGAACTGATCTCCTTGGCCGCTGTCTGGCTGCGTTCCGCCAGCTTGCGCACCTCCGTAGCTACCACGGCAAAGCCCTTGCCATGTTCTCCGGCACGCGCTGCCTCAATGGCTGCGTTCAGGGCCAGCAGATTGGTCTGATAGGCAATCTCATCGATGATGTCAATTTTCTCCGTAATCGACTTCATTGCATCCACCGTGTGATTCACGGCCTTGCCGCTCTGTTCCGCCTCGCGTGCGCCCTTGGCGGCCACCTGCTCCATCTGGCGACTGTTATCCGAGTTCTGCTGGATTGAGGCGCTCATCTCTTCCAGGCTGCTGGTAGTCTCTTCCGCTGAAGCGGCCTGTTCGCTCGTGCCTTGCGACAGGGATGAAGAAGACGATGCCACCTGCTGCGCCGCAACCGCAATGGCGCTTGCCCCGCTTTTTACATCGACGATGATTTTCTCCAGCTTTTCTAAGAACGTGTTGAGAAAGGCGCCCATCTGGCCGACTTCATCTGTAGACTTCACCTCCATCCGTTTTGTCAGGTCGCCGCCGCCTGATGCCAACGCAGAAAGATGTGCGGCCAGTGCGCCCACAGGCCGGGTCACGCTGCGCGTGGCGATGAATGCCATTACCAGGCCCGCTGCAATGGCCAGCAGCAGCAAGACCCGGATCATTTGCAGTGAGGAATTGGCTTCTGCGCTCACCTGGGTGCGCTTATCGTTGCCCAGATCATTTTGGGTGGTGATCAGCTTAGACAGGGCCTTGACTGCATTCGGAGCAAAAGTATTGGTCGTCGCCGCACGATACGCCGCCGCTTCATCGATCTTCCCGGCTTCGATCAGTTCAAACCAATGGGGACGCGCTGCCAGGTATTTGGTATACCAATCATCCCAATCTTTCAGGGCCTCTTTCTCTGTCTCCGACCGGGAGCCTTGGCTGTATGCTTTCATGTTGTCATCGATTTGGCGCATCCACTTGGATTCGTCAGCCCGAATCCGGGCGCGATCCGTGGCGCCCCAACTCGCGTAGTTGGCGATGCCGAAGCGAAGCTCCCACAATCCCCGCTCCGCGTTCGCAAGATGTACGGCGGACTGCAAATTTTCCGTGTACAGGCTGTCAAACTCGCCGGCCATGGACCGGGTATAGTGCCAGCCAACCAACCCAATACCTGCGGTCAGGGCCAGCACAAGGGCGAAGCCTAAAAAAAGCCGTTTGCCCACTGA
>DATCAX010000283.1:0-2132 GCA_036512375.1 Candidatus Angelobacter sp.
ATAGGAACAAAGATCGCGCCAATAACGGTGAGCGTCCATGCCCATATTGGCGATAGTCGCATCCAGGTCAGGAGCAGAAGAAGGACCAGAACAGCCGGCACCAGGCTGCGGCGAAGATTGTCAACGATCTTCCATCGCGACAGGAGCGACAGCGGGTTCTTGAGAGCGTTGCGCTCCGGCCCGGGAACGTGCGGGAGAATCCAGCGGGCGATCTGCCAGTCTCCACGAATCCAGCGGTGGCGTCTCGCCACGTCGGCGTCATAGGTCGCGGGATAATCTTCATAGAGCTGCACATCGCTCAGCAGTCCGGAACGGACGTAGCAGCCTTCGATGAGATCGTGGCTAAGAATGCGATTTTCAGGAAAACGTCCGGCCATGGTCTGCTGAAAGGCGTCGACGTCATAGATTCCCTTGCCGATGAAAGAACCTTCGCCGAAAACATCCTGATAGACATCCGACACGGCGTGCGTGTAAGGATCAATGCCCGGTTCACCTCCCCAAAGCCGCGCGTAACGCGAACGATTTGTGCCGGGAAGGCTCACGGCGACGCGCGGCTGAAGGATGCCATAGCCTTCCGTAACGCGCTGCTTTGCGCCGCTGTAGTTAGGATGGTTGAGCGGGTGTGCCATGGCGCCCACGAATTCACGGACGGAGTCGCGCGGCAGCTCAGTGTCAGTATCGAGCGTAACGACATAGCGAACACCTTGAAGAATGGCCGTTCTCCCTGCGACGCGCGCAAAGTGGTCGCCGGGATGGCCGCGCAGGAATGAGTTCAACTCCTCAAGTTTGCCGCGCTTGCGCTCGTGCCCCATCCATAGCCTTTCGCCAGCATTCCAGCGGCGCGGACGGTGCAGCAGGAAGAAAATATCGGCTGCCTGGCTGCTGTACTTCTTGTTCAGGTCTGCAATTCCAGATTGAGCGAGATCAAGAAGCTGCGCGTCTGCCGGCATGTCCTCCTGGGCGGCATCACGAAAATCCGACAAGAGAGAGAAGTGCACATTCTCATCCCGGTTGGCTAAAAACCGCACTTCCATGGCTTCCACCAGTTCGGCCACGTTCTCTCTGCTGGTGAGCATGGTTGGAACCACAACGAGCGTGCGCAGCTCAGGCGGAACGCCCTGCGACAAGTCCATTCGCGGCAATAACCCTGGTACGGTCAGCTGGGTCATCAGCCAGTTGAGCAGCGTGACGACAAACTGACTGGCAACAATCAAGCTGAAAACTGCCACAAGCGCCAGTACCGTGCCGTGCACGCCATTGGCGCGCGCCTTGACGAGAGAGATTCCGCTGATCAACGCGCTGCCAAAAAAGATCGAGCCGAGATACAGCAGCAAGGCATGCTTCCGGCCGAAGCCTCGCAAAGATCGCGCGATAGATCCACGCATTGCAACCGCGTGTTCCAGTGTCGGGCGCCCTTCACCTACGAGATAGAACCCAACATGCCCGGCCCGGCCCTCTTTCCTGTCCCAACTCTCCCTGGTCAGGCGGACCGCGTGTTTCGCTACCTCCCCTTCCTGGGACTTGCTGCTCCGGGCGATGGTTTCCACCACGTGACGGTAACGGTCACGTGTGGCAAAGCTCATTTTGCCGTACACGCCCTGGGGATCTTCCAGCAATGTACGCTCGACGATGCTCGTGGCCTCAACAAACTCCCGCCAATTACTTGCGTCGAGGAACCTGAGGCTGGCGATGCTGTTGCTGATGGAAACCTGTTCCGTGGCCTGCTGCTGGTTTTCAGACCGCACCAGTTGCGCAATGGTGTTGCCAGTCTCCGATAGACGTTGTTCAATCCAGGTGAGCGGCAAGGCAAGGGCCGGGCCTTGTCCCTGTAAACGGCGTGCCAGTTCGGCAATAAACGAACTCACCATGGGAGGGTCTGACCGCGCCATATCCGCAATGACCAGAATCAGGTTCTTGGGGTCCTTTTCGGCGACCTCCGTCATCCTGTTGGCCCAACTGTCCGCCAAGTTACGGTACCGCCGGTCCGCGGCGATCACTGCGGCAACGCGCCGCAGATTTTCAATGAGCGCCAGCCTCAACATGATGGGAATGGCCCATAGTTCGCCAAGATTCAGGTGGGTGACAGTCTGGTACGCCGCAATGAAGCCGCTGAGGCTCTCCGGATCAACGCG
>DATCAX010000284.1:0-14165 GCA_036512375.1 Candidatus Angelobacter sp.
CCCGCCATGGAAGCCCGCCCCCGAGGCAACAGTCTTACCCACATTGGTGGTGGCGGCGATGAATTTCATCAAATCCAGGGCGATATCTTCATTGCGGCGCGCGCCGCCGATTCCTGCTTGCGGGTCCATGAATCCTCCAAAAAAGAGTGCAGTCTCTATTGTAACGGTGTCCCACATCCCGAGCGCAGCGAGGGAGCCCTACCCTCCCTTGTCCTGAGCCTGGCTTTTTCTGAAATCCCGAAGCGACGCGAGGGAACCCTTTCGCCCCAGAGAAGTTTTGATCGAGTTGCGAAAGCGATCCCATGCCATGCAAAGAGTCCCTTCGATTGCCCTTGGGCCTGTTCAGCGGTCCACCCGCTCAGAGACAAAGCTAATAGCTAAGGGCTAAGGGCTGCTTTTTTATTCATACGCCAGCGCGTCGATCGGGTCTTTCTGTGCCGCCTTGAATGCCGGGTAGATGGCTCCCAGCATGGCTCCGCTGATAGCAATCACGGCCGCATAAATGGCCCACTTTAAAGTGATCGGCATCACGCGCAACGTGGGGAACTGGTGCACCAGCCCAGCCTGGCCCACCGAGCTGATGATGAAGCCGACGAGAATTCCCGACACGGCCAGCAACAGTGTCTCCCTCAAGATCACCCGCACCACGTAAGACTTTGACGCGCCCAGTGACTTCAGTATTCCGATCTCCCGCGTGCGCTCCATTACCGCCGTGTACATCGACTGGAAGATCACGATAAAGCCGATAATCACCGCGATCCCAATCACGATCTTGATAAATAGGTTCAGCCCCGGGATTTTGTCCGCCGAGGTTGCCGCTAGCCACTGGCTCGTGGAGAGGATGTTGTAACTCTCCATGCCCGGAATTTTCTTGAGTTGCTCCACTACGGTGTCGGCGTTCAGCGGATCGTCCAGCTTCACATAGAACATTGAAGCTTTGTTCTGCTGCCCTGTCAGGTCCTGCATGGTGGTGATGGGAATAAATCGCCGCGCCCCACGGCCGTGCGGTACCACTCCGCAAATTTTGAAAGCGTGGTTCAACACGTTGACCGTGTCTCCCACATGCACCTTGTTGGCTGTGGCAAACAAGTCGTCCACGATCATGTCGTCCGGCCCCTGAAATGGCCCGCCTGCCAGGTATTTCATGGGACCGCCCAGGGCCTGGAATGATTCCAGGTCAGTGCCGTAAATGACTTCAATATTCGTGGTTGAGATTACCTGCAAAACCACGGGAGAGACAGCCACCACGTGCGACTGCTTGCGAATAATATCGGCAATGCGGCTGGGCACGGGAGCGCCGCCAAACGCAGCCAGGTTGGAAGATCCCGGCGGGCGCACCGTCAGGTCTGCGCCCATTCCTACCTGGCGCGCTTTGTTGTCGTCCAGAATTCCCAGGGCAAGTCCCACGATCATCAGGATCAGCGTAACTTCAACCGCCACGGCAAAAATGGAAATAATGGATCGAAGAGGGCGGTGGACCAGGTTGGCCACAATCATTTTGTTCATAAATTTTTACGACCACGATAAAAGCTTGAAAGTTATACTTCGTTCGATTCCGTTATTGCGGGGGCTTCTTCGTCTCTTCTTCAGGAACGGCGGAAGCGGAGGATTTTGTGTCCAGGTTAATGAGCTGCGATCCCGCTGGCTGCGTCAGCACAAACTGCTCATCCGTCAGTGGAACATTCATATCAAGCTTGACCATGGAAATAGTGATGCCGTAGCCCTCAACGGGGCGCTGGATTGAGACGATTGCCGGAAATGTGATGCCGGAGTACTCGGTAATATTCTCATACCGCGCGAACGTCACGATCTGTCCTTGCCGGTTGTAGATTGACTGCTCGTGCGGCTGAAGATCGGTCCGGCTAAACACGATCCTGCGCGAAAGATAATACCCCTTGTCGTCTTTATCGATGACCACCAGCGTGTACGCCAGTTGCTGCACATCCTTGTGGGTCTTGGGGTCCTTCACAACTTCTGTGGAGTTTTCCAGAACAGCAATTTCTTTTCCTGCTTCAATCGGCTTCAGCAGCAGGGCGTCAGAGATGTGCTGTGGACGCAGGTTCTCCAGCGGCTGGGGTGAAGGCTTCCCGGGCTGCAGGTTGGATCCCACATAAAACTTGCTCTTGATCGGCGATGCCAGTTCGAAATTCTTGCCGTTGCTGACCATGTCCGCCATGATGTTGTGCAGCAGCGGGAAATAGATCCGCATGCGCAGCATCTCAGGCTTGCGCACCAGAATCAGGCCCGATACCTGCGGATTGTCTTTGACCCGGTTCTTCTTCTCTTCCAGCACTGAGCTGTCGATATCCACGGTTGCTTTCAGGGTCTTGAGCTTCTCCGCGTTGGTGTTGATGCTTTCCACCAGCTGGTCCAGCGTGGCGTCTTTGAGCGTAGCCGTGCTGGTGAGCATCTTGACGGGGTGTGACGCGCGAAACCCGCAGCCACTGGCCGACAAAAGAACAACTAAAAGTAAAAGAGTAGTTTTGCGCAAATGAAAGTACGTCCGTCCAGTCATACACCCAATAATTTGGATGCATTTAGTATAGCGGATGGCGGGTTGTCTATGAGGCTGGCAAGGCGCGGCAAATCACGACATTTGGCGTCATTCGCCGCGCGGTCTTAACGATTTACGGCTTGCGCCTGCGCCAGCGCCTTCCGATACGCCTGCACATTCGCGATGTGTTCGGAATCCGTACGGGCAAAACGGTGGTGTCCCTGATTATCGCTCACGAAAAACAGATAGTCGGTCGTTGCCGGGTGCATCGCCGCCTGTAATGACGCCTTCCCGGGATTGGAAATCGGTCCGGGCGGCAACCCGGCTGTCCGGTAGGTATTGTATGGCGACTCAAAATGCAGATCAGACTGGTGAATCACGCCGTTGTAGCGGTTGTTCAACAGCGCGGCATAGATCACTGACGGGTCCGTTGCCAGCACCATGTGCTTTTCCAGGCGGTTATAAAACACGCTGGCCACCTCTGGCCGTTCTTCCGGCGCTCCCGTCTCTTTTTCCACGATGCTTGCCATCGTCACCACGGCGTGAAAGTTCTGGTTCAGGCCCGCTTCCCTGGCCGCCTGGCGGAAGCGCCGCACCATCGCGGCTGCCATGTCATGCAAAGACTGGGTCCGCGTAAAGTGATATGTGTCGGGAAATAGGTAGCCCTCAAGGCTCGGGGCCTGCGGATCAAGGTCCTTGATCAAGGCCGTGTCCGTGCGCGCGATCTTCAGGAAATCATCGCGCTTGCCCAGCTGCGCTTCTTCAATCGCTGTGGCGACGTCAAACATATTGTAGCCTTCCGGCACCACCAGCGTCTGGAAGAAAATATCTCCGCGCGCGATGCGGTCATACACTTCGCGCGTGGTGGCGCGATGGTCAAACGCATACTCACCCGCCTTCAGCGGCTTGCGTCCGTGGAGATAGTGCCACGCCAGAAATGCGTACTGGCTGCGGATGATTCCGGCATTGGCCAGATCCGCGGCAATGCGGCGCGCCGACGAACCAGACTTAAGCTGCACCAGTTTTTGCTGCGTCGGTCCACCCGGCAGCAGCAGACCGTAAGCCAGCAAGGCGCCTGCCAGCACCAGCAATACCACCACGGTTCGAAAAAGAAATTTCAACATGAATCGGTCTTCTCTCGCCTCTATATTCTAAGGGCGAATCCTCTCCACGCAGCCATCTTCCCTTCTCATGGAGCATCACGAATGGACAATGAACTGCCGCGCGGTTAAGAATTTGGAAGACATTCTTTGCGGCGGAGTTGCAACAGCGCGCGGCCAGGTGTTCAGAGTTCCAGATGCAGCCTGAGCCCGGGAACAACCACGGGACCGCGATCTTTGTTGTATCCAGGATGGGCCGCCCACTGGAGCTCTGGTGAAACATATACGCCTCGCCACAGGTGAGCAGTGTAATAAGTCTCCAGAATATCTTCGCGACCGTAGGTGAGCCGCCCATCGCCCAGCAGGAACCCGTTCCCACCCAGCGCGAGATAGAGCTGATGCAAGCGCGAAATCCCATTCGTAATAAAGGCGACGCCGATCTTGTCATTGGACCGCCGCCACCGTTTCAACTGCCAGTCTGCGCCCGCCTCAACGGCCTGGTCTACTTCGGTGTACGCATAGCTTTCGTTCTGGCCTTCATTCCAGCCCAGGCGGCCAAACACGCGCACCGTTCTTGTAATCTCCTGCTCCACATTCACGCCAAAACCGTATTTGATGCGACCCTGCTTGCGATGCGCTTCAATGGTCGGCTGCGAATCGGTCCCGGCCAGGAACGCCTGCACCGCCTCACGATAGCTGCCCATATCGGCGTGGTTGATGAAACTGAGCAACCGGATTACCGTCTTCTTTTCCTTCTGCAACTCCGGCGTGAACTCGAACTCTATATTTTCTGATCGCGCTCGAAGCAGGTTGAAGTCGAGCGCGGGCCCGTTTGCCACCTTCGGCATCAGCGCTTCGGCAAACCGCACGCCCCAGCCGTGGTCATGGTATTCCGCCATCGCAGCCACGGTATAGCCGCGTGTATCCGCAGCGTAGTCATAGGCGCCATCATTGACTGCCGTCCAATTGAGGAATTGCAAATGGCTGTCACTGCCCACCGAGTTCACGTCAAAATAGTCAGCAATGCTCATCTTGCCGGCGCGCAGCTCAAAGCGCCGCTCCGGTAGCTTTGTGAGGATCGAGATCGGCGTGCGCTCCGCGTCTTCTTCTTTCTCGCTCAGGGCAAAGACATGGTGCAGAATTGCGCGGGCTATATACGGCTTCGAGCCCAGCGCTGGATTCCTGACGACATCTACATTGGTAAAGCCGGCCATGCCCAGCGCATCGCCGATTCCCCTGCCGCCTGCGCTCTCCAGGTCAAACAGTGCTTCAGTGTGCTTTGACAACTGGTAACCGGTGTAGAGCGTCAGCACACGGGAGGTCGCATGTTCGCCGCGAGCGGAAAGACTGTTTGGTCCCGAATAAAGCGCATGAAAATCGGGACGCGCCTGAAAAACGATGTTGACCTGGCCGGAAACCCACCAGCGCGCCGTCTTGGAATGGGGAAAAACCGTCACGGGGCCGGATTGTTCGGCTTTCGTGGCTTCCGCCGCGGTATCCTGCGCCCGGCAATTCAACGATAGCAGCAGGCATACGGCAGCCAGCAAGATGAATGGCAGAAGAGATGGGCCTTTGCTCAGCAATCTTTGAATTTAGCAGACCCTGCTCGTATAGCGCATAAAGAATCAGTTAAGACTTCTCGACTGCATGAAGCTTTGCAGAATCAGCACCGCCGCCATGCGGTCCACGGCCTGCACCCGACGCTTGGTGCTGACCTCATTTTCGCGCAACAGGCGGTTCGCCTCCGCCGACGTGAGTCTCTCATCCCATAGATGCACAGGAAGTTGAAAACGTTTGCGCAGCTCTTCCGCGAACTCAGCCACTTTTTGTGACTGTGTGCCTTCCTGCCCGCTCATCCGCAGCGGGTTGCCCAGCACGATTTCCTTCACCTCATACTCGCGGATGATCCGCTCCAGCCGGCCAAAATCGGCGCGGTTGTTCTTGCGTTGTAGCGTCTCAATCCCCTGGGCGGTAATGCCCAGCGGGTCCGTCACGGCCAGCCCCATGCGGCGGCTGCCGTGATCAATAGCCAGGATGCGTCCGGCGTTTCCCACGCGGCGATTATACGAGTTTCTGCATCTCACCTATCCGTATGGCATCGAATCGCGTTATTCCTCCCGGACCGGAACAACTCATGCCGGAGGAAGCCCCCGACAGCCAGCTCGCTGAAAAAGAGCAGGAACAAAAGACCGAGCGCAAGCTCAACAGCGCCTTGCGCGCGGGAGCCGTGGCGCAGGTGATTGTTGGGGCCACCGTAATTTTGACGATCTGCTATATAGCCAAGCTCGTCCTGGTCACGCTGCTGGTGTCGATCCTTCTCGCTTTCGTGCTGGAACCGCTAGTCAACCTGCTGGAACGTGTCCGCCTGCCGCGGGCGGCAGGGGCCTTTCTGGCCGTCCTGATGATGTTTGCCGCCATGTATGCCGGCAGCTACTTTCTCTATGGCAAGGCCATGAGCTTCGTTCACGAGCTGCCCAAATACTCTGACAGGATTCGCAGCCATCTCTCGCACTTTCGCCAGCAAACCAGCGAACTGGAAAAAACCACGCAGCAAGTCTTTCCCGAAGACAAGAACGCCAAGAAGCCCATGTCAGTGAGGGTGGAAAACCAGAGCGCGCAGGGCATGGTCACGGAAAAACTTGGCGCCGTCACGGAAGTGGTGCTCACGCTCTTCTTCATCCCCTTTCTGACTTATTTCATGTTGAGCTGGCAGGAGCACGCCCGCACCAAATCAGTACAGCTGTTCCGCCCTGAATACCGCAGCACCGCCTACGTCACACTGGGCCACATTTCCGCCATGATGAAAAGTTTCATCGCCGGGAACTTCGCCATTGGGCTATTTATGGGCGTTTGCAGCGTGGTGATTTTTGGTTTTCTCGGAGTGCCCTACTTCTATTTCATCGGCTTCATCAGCGGCTTTCTCAGCCTGATGCCCTATCTGGGGATCGTTATGGCCATGCTTCCTCCCCTCGCCGCCGGCATCGGCGTAATGAATGACACACATCTACTCATGGTGGCCGGCACTGTTATCGGACTTCACTTGCTCGCGATGAACGTGCTTTATCCCAAAGTGCTGGGCCGCCGGCTGCAACTGAACCCGCTGGTAGTGACCATTTCACTGCTGATCTGGGGATTCGTCTGGGGCGCCATGGGACTGATTCTGGCTGTGCCGATCATGGCCGCCGTAAAAATCGTCTGCGACCACGTGGCTTCACTGCGAGCGATTGGTGACTGGATGGGCGAGTGAGCTTTTCTGCAATCCCGAGCGTAGCGAGGGAGCCCTACATCTACTTCGGTGTTGCCTGGCGACAATTTGCTTGCGCCGAAGGCTAAGATATCAGCTTGTCTGGTCTTCCTCGAGGTTTTGAATTGCTATATGGATCCCTCACCCGCTGCGCGGGATTCGGGATTTCAGAAAAAGCTAATTGCCATCCGCTAATTGCTTTTCCGCTCCCAGCCTGCATCGCTCCAGCGTCTCCTGCATTTGCTGGTGAAAGGCTGCCGTCTGCTCGTCCGTGGCATCGGCAGGCACGTACATTGGAGCGCTACCATAAATCAACGCCCGGGAAAAAGGTTTAGGAATCATCATCTGGTCCCATGAATTCAAAATCCAGGCCCGCTCCACCGCTACATAAAAGCAGTTAATTGAAACGCCGGTTTTCTTGGCCAGAAGGATTGGTCCCGGCTTGGCTACATAGCGAGGTCCGCGCGGTCCATCAATGGTAAACACCACGGCGTGTCCCTGCTCCAACTGCTGGCGCATGCCGAGCAGCGCTCCCACGGCTCCGCGTGAACTCGATCCCCGCACCGCGGTGAAACCCAGCTTCTGGATAATGCGCGCAATGTATTCACCGTCAAAACTGCGGCTGGTCATCACCGCCAGTCCCTTGTTGCGAAAACGATAGGTCGCGGGAATCACCGCACGATGCCAGAAGCACCAGATCGCCGGCGGCCCGGCGCCGTAAGAGTCAGCAATGCACCCCGGTTCCGCAATGACCTGGTAGCGCAGCGTGGCGCCGATGATCCGAATAAGCAGGAATCCGGCCCATGAAATCAGCCATATCTTCACGCGCTCGCTAAAGGAAAATGAACGGGTGCTCGCGGCACTCTCCCTCTTGATTTCGGCCTGGGCTGCGTCGCTCACACTCTGATTGTATAAGCCAGTCAAGGTGAGTCAGGACACTAAACTTCGCGTCCTATCTGCGTTTATCTGCGCAAATCTGCGGTGAAATCGACCCTTGCTCTACGCGTACTTGATCCACTTCATGATTTCCGGCAGGTTCGGCTTTTTGCCATACATCAGGATACCGACGCGATAAATCCGTCCGCAAAGCCAGATCATTCCGTAAATCGTGGCCAGCATCAAGCCGATCGAGAGCGCAATCTGCCAGGCAATGTCCCACAAAGGCCCCTGCTGCATGGCGATCCGCGTGAACATAACCAAAGGCGCAGTGAATGGAAATAGCGATCCCCAGAATGCCAGCGATGAGTTGGGATGCTGGAAAATCTGCATGATAACGACGATAGAAAGAATCATCGGCATCATGATCAAAAATTGCAGTTGCTGCGCTTCCTGCTCTGAGTTCACCATGGAACCTACGGCGGCGCAGAGCGTGCTATAGAGCACGTAGCCAAGCAGGAAGTAAATGGCGAAAAACAAGAGCAGCTTCACGCTGAGTACGCCCTTCAACAGGTCCGCGCCCGCTGCCAGAGGTCCCGCGGAGAAGACAAGGGTCGTGGTGACCCATATCGCTACCTGCGTCAGCCCTACCGCGCCGACACCCAGAATTTTTCCCGCCATCATTTCTTTGGCACTGGCAATGGAGAGCATCACCTCCATTATGCGCGAGGTCTTTTCTTCCAGGATGGAGCGCATCACGTTGACACCGTACAAAAGCACGGTCATGTATAGCACCATCACCATACCCAGCGTGGCAAAGAACATCACCTGCGGATTGGGCGCATCTTTCCCCATTGGGCTCTGCGGCTCTACGTCCACTGTTTGAAGCGCGGTATCGATGTCATCGTCTTTCAGGCCTTTGCTTTTTAGCGCGCTCCGGCGCAACGCATCACTCACGGTGTCCTTAAGAACACTGTTCTCAATAAAGCTGGAAGTGTCGCGGGTCACAAAGTCGAGTTTCCGCGACTTGATCGCATCGGGCGTGGCCCACAGAAAACCGTCCAATGTCTTGGCTTTCACCTTTTCCGTGAGTGCGGCGCGCTGTGCGTCGGTTGTATCGGTGCTCACTTCAACGGTGAAGTGCATTGGCGGCTGGCCTTTTTTTGTTTTTATTTGTAAATCCGGTTCGCCGCCGGATTTCTTCTGGTCCTGTTTCTGCTCAATCCGGCTGCGGATCATCTCCGCGGTATCGCGGTCCGCGGCCACCACCACCATGTGCTTGGTTTCATTCGAACCGCGATTGGCCAGCATCGTGGGCACCACGGTAACGCCAAACATCAGCAACGGGATAAATAGGGTCATGATTACGAATGAACGCGAGCGCACCCGCTCCAGGTATTCACGCCTGGCGATGATGAAAGTGTTATGCATTGTCTTTGCCCACCGTATTGATGAATATTTCTTCCAGTGACGGTTCCATCAGCTCAAACTTGTTGATCCGTGACCGTGCCGCCACCATTTGCAGAAGCTGTTGCGCGTCCGCGCCCGGCGCCAGGCGTAATTCCACATAATTTCCGTAATTGTTGTATGTGCTCACCAGCGGGTTATTCTCCAGGAAGTCGCCGTTGCCTTCATACTCAATCTGCACGTTGCTCTTTCCGTAGCCGGCCTTGATCGTCTTCAAATCTCCCTGAAGCACTGCATTCCCTTTGTTGATGAGGCAAATGCTGTCACACAATTTCTCCACCTGGTCCATGCGATGGGTCGAGAACAGGATCGTTTTACCCTGCTTCTTCAGGTCAAGCATCACGTCTTTGAGCAGCGTCGCATTCACCGGATCAAGGCCGAAAAACGGCTCATCCATGATGATGAAGTCAGGATCGTGCAGCAGTGCGGCAATGAACTGGATCTTCTGTTGCATGCCTTTGGAAAGCTCTTCCACTTTCTTCTGCAACCAGGCGTCAATCTCCAGTCGCTTGCTCCACTCGATCGCCTTTTGCTTTGCCGCGCCCGCCGTCATCCCATGCAACTCGCCCAGAAAGACCAGTTGCTCAATGATCTTCATCTTTTTGTATAGCCCACGCTCTTCTGGCAGGTAGCCGACCTTGTTCAGGCTCTTGCGCTCAAAGGGCTTGCCAAAAAGGTTGATCCGTCCGGAATCGGGTACGGTAATGCCGATCATCATGCGGATGGTACTGGTTTTGCCTGCGCCGTTCGGCCCCAGCAGCCCAAAAACGCCTCCCTGTTCAATGCTGAAGGAGAGGTCATTCACGGCCACAAACTGGTCATAGGATTTACGGACTTTGTTGAGTTCGATGGTTTGCATGAAAAGGGAGTTCTGCCTCGGATGTTATACGCTGGGGTCGTCCCAAAGTTACACGATTTCCAGATATTGGTCGATCCAGCCGCGGACCTTCAACCTTCGCTCGTCGGTGGAGTCAAAGCGCATTCCGTAGACTTTGTCGCTCTCCCGATACCAGCATACAAAAGCACGAACGCTCAACTTCTCTATTCCGGGAAGATTAAGAATGAGGCGAACAGGATCGGTTTTTGGCAGCTGCGTGAGACAGCGGATGGAAATGCCCCCTGAACTTACCTCCACCGCCGTGCCAATGACGGGCGCGCGGCCGCCGACATCGATCTCAACCTGGGAAACAACCGGAATGCGTACATAGCGCCGCAGCTCATGGATCACAAGAAGATGGGTCGCGCGGACCACCTTCAGCACGCTTTGTCGATCCAGGGGTTCGTCCAGGACCGCGTTGATTCCATAGGTGGAGTAACGCAGAGCTTCCTGGGTATTTCGCGCGATCCCATAAATCACAAGGCGGCGATTCGAAGGCGAGTTGCGCGCCGCTTTCAAGATCCTGTCCGCATCCGGGTCATACAGCCGCAGCACACAGGCCTCAAATTTCTGGCGGTTCAGCAGCAAAATCGGATCGTCATCCGCGGGCACCACCGTGATGCCGAACTGCCTGAAGCAGTCATTAAGAAAAGAGTTGCAGGCAGGGTCAATATGGATGCTGGCAACCCTGGCGGTGATCTTGCCCGAGATGGCCGCGACTGTGGTGCTGCTCATATCCCCTGGATTCTGTTATCTGGAAGCGGAAAATTCTTTTTTAGTGTTGGCTGATGCTACTTTATTGCGTCCTAATTGCTTGGCTTGATAAAGCGCGGCATCCGCCGCGGCCACTACCTCATCACGTGTCACACCGTGCGCGGGATAGTCGGCCACGCCGCAGCTGATCGTTACCGGCCGGGGCACTCCGGGAAAGAAATGCGTTTCAACCTGGCGGCGCAGCTTTTCCGCCACACGCACAGCACTATCTCCCGTGGTTTCCGGCACCACAATGGCGAATTCGTCACCACCGTAGCGGCACACCATATCCATCTTGCGGAGCTGTTGCTTCAGGATGGTAGAAACCGAGCGCAACATTTCGTCGCCCAGCAGGTGTCCGAATTCATCATTCATCTTCTTAAAGTGGTCAATATCCACCATGATCACGGACATGCGGCCCTGGAAGCGGCTTGCGCGCTCCAGTTCTTCCACTATGCGCATCTCGAAAAAGCGCCGGTTGTGAATTCCAGTGAGACCGTCCACGTAGGCAAGCTGTTTCATGCGATCAAAGTTATGCGCGTTCTGGATGGCTGCGGCGCAGATGTCCGCCACTGATTCCAGAGGCTGAACATCATCGGCATCAAATGCGTCTTTACTGGCGCTGTCCAGCGCCAGCACGCCCAGCTTTTCACCAAAGATGATGAGTGGGACGCACATTTCCGACTGCGTTTCCGCGAAACCGGAGATGTAGCCCTCCACATTGTTGACGTCATTTTCAATCACGCTTTTCCCGGAGGAAAGTGATCGGGCCGCCAGCCCTGTCCCGGGCGAGAGCATCACTCCCATAGCCAGGTTCGGCGTAAGCCGGCCCTCATGCGCCCGCACCCGCAGGCTGTCGCCTTCAGCCAGCAGCACCGCGGCGTGATCAATTCCAAACAACTCCATCAGCAGGCGGCAAACCACGGTGAGCAGTTCGTCCAGATCCAGGACGCGGGTGGTTTTCTTGGCCACCGCATTGATGGCCTCAAGCTGCTTGGTCCGGCGGCGTTCCGCGGTATACAGCCGGGCATTTTCCAGCGCCATGGAAGCCTGCGTTGAAAATAGCGTAAGCAGGTCAATCTTCTCCAGATCAAAATAGTCGACCTGGTCGCTCTGAAAATCCAGCACGCCCACAACCTCGTCGCGGACCATCAGCGGGATTGCAACTTCAGACCGGGTTTCATCCACCTTCCGCAGGTACCGCGGATCTTTGGTGACGTCAGGCGCGTACACCGGGCGCTTGATTTCCGCAGCCGCCCAGATCAACCCGGTACCTTTGGGGATTCGGTAGCCCACATCCAGGTTGCTGCGGCCCAGATGGGCGCGGACCTGAAGCTCCTGCCGGGATTTATCCAGCAGAAGCACAGCGCCGTTTTGCAATTGAAAGAAATCGCGAATGATGGTGAGGATGCGGTTCAACACCTCATCCAGATCAAACGTCGACAGGATCGCCTGACTGGCGTCATACAAAATAGCGATCTTCTGCATCGACTCAAGCAAGACGAATCCTTCTCCGTTAATCAACTTTGGACTGCGCGGGCTCCCGGCGGGATGACTTTATCGTCTGCCGGAGGGGGATGTGAGCACGTTAACCTGGTAATTCAGGGTTAAGTAATTTTATAGCGGAAGCCGACCGAATGAAAGGTGATTTTAGTCACAGCAGCCAAGTCTTTGATCATCAATGATGATTACCCGGTTGTCAGCCTGAAAACAAGGGCTTCAGCGCCGAAGCGCGCCATGGATTTACTGAAATTTTTACATACAAACATTTCGTCAAGGGGACCCAGGAGGGGTATTGATCAGAAAGGACTTTATGCCCCTAGGTCAGGCTCCAAGGCTAGTATTGCTTTTGTCAATCGGGCCTATCGTTTTAACAGATCGATCGGCTCGCGAACGTCAGTTACCCGGAAATATCTGGCCAGCGTAGGATGTTTCCTGACCACTTCTTCATACATGGCGTAAGCCACGTTTCGATAGGAAAAATGTCCGGCCGCGCCGCTGCGTAATTCTGAGATATATAGCGTTTCGGCAAAATCCATCTTGAAAAGCGTTCGTTTGCGGAACGCCATCGGCAACAGATACAGTCCGGCGTGCGAACCCGCCGCGCCCAGCTTGTCGGTCGCATCGATCACTTTCTGGAAGGCCGCTTTATAACGCGCCTCCAGGCCGGCTTCCACGATGTCCGGCGGCGTGTCATAGCTGTGATGCCGCGTGAAACCCTGTTCAATCTGCGTACAACGGCGGTGGCGATGCATATCGCGAAAACCGCCCACGTCCATCAAGATGTCAAACTTGAACTGCTGGCCTGCGTGGAATGAACGCAACAGCTCGTCATGCTGGCCGCGGTGCCGCATTCCCAGATCGATGATTTCGCTGCGCTGCTTAGCCGTGAGCGCCTGCACTCGTTCTGTGATTTGCCGGTAAGAGTGATGGCAGGCCGTATACAGCAGCGTTGCAGCAATCTCCACTTCCAGCGGCCCGTCTTCCACCAAGTCCACCAGCGGCGCAGCTGCAAGCGGCACGCCCTCCATCAATTCCCCGGCGGCATGCTCCATCTCAGTGCGCGTGCGGCTTTCATACTCGCTGGCCGTGGCATACTTTACGAGCGTGGGCGCCACGCGGGTGGGACGCAAAAGCTGTTGCTCGGCTTTCGCGCCTAACTCGGGATTGGCCGCTTTGATCTCTTCCACCAGCGCCCGCAACGATTCAGACTGCACGTTATATGCGGCGTCACGGGCTGCATCTTTCAGCAGCGCGCCCAGATGACGAACCTCGGCATAAGGGCTGGCCAGCAGCCGCGCGATCTGCGTTTCCAAAGTGCGCGCGTTAACGATCTGCCCAAGTGAGGTGTTTGTCGCCAGCGGCAGCAGGTAACGCGAATTATCGAAAGCGCGAGCGCGCAAGGTGCGCGTGTACTGGTCTTCCGCCATCTCCGCCGGCCGCGGGATTTTGCCGGTGTAGTAGCGCAGCATCTCCTGCGTAAACGCGTCATATTCAGCGAAGAGAAAATCTACCGTCGCGCAATATTCAGCTTTCAGCGCCTCGTCGCTGCCAAAGTCGGGAATAAAGTAGCCGCTCTTCTTGAAATTCTGGTAACGCGTGGAGCGTTCCTGCCCGTCCCATCGCTGCTCATCCACCAGCACAATCGCCGCCAGAATTGACAGCTTCTCAATGGCAAACGCCAGGTGCGCCAGATCGGCAATCGACCGGTGGCCGTACTGGAAATAGAACGTGTTGAGAAACTGCTCGGCTTTCTGCTCGCTGATCTCCTTGAGCGATTCCTTCATCGACAGCGCCGATCGGGAATACTTGGCCATGGCATAGGCCTGAACTTCAGGCTCCACGCCGTGCACT
>DATCAX010000285.1:0-5460 GCA_036512375.1 Candidatus Angelobacter sp.
CCCCGGAAGGTGATAGCTCTCCTTGATGCCTGCTAACACTGGACTTCAAATAGTTCGTCGCTGCGGTGCCTTCCTGGCCAATGTCCTGGCCGCCTTCATTGGCACCGCCGTTCTTGAGAGTCCCATCACTCCACTCGTAAAAGTGTTCACGCATTCAGCCGCTTCCATGGTGATCAGGGAGTGGATTTGCAGCATAGCTCTTGCCGCCCTGATCGGCTTTTCGGCCCAGCGCCGCTGGAAAACAAACAGTGCAAGATGGATATGGGTAGCTGGAGTGTCGTGGTTCGCATTTGGTCTCACTCAATTCGGGGACCCTTGGCTCACCTTCTCCGGTATCCGTTGCGCAGAGTTCCGAGGCTATCCCTGCGTAGCCTTTTGGAGTTTCACGGTTCCTCTGATCCGTACTATTGCCTATTCCATCGCAGCTTTCTTAACCGCTCGCCTCAGTCGCGGCCTGCCAGCTGAATTTCACCCTGCACTATCGCACTTTTTCTCGGCGATGTTTCTGACCGGTCTGCCCAAGATTGATAAGGAACGGTCCGTTGTTGAGGAAACTTCGTCAACAAGTCCGAGCGATCCAGACCAGAAGCAACGGATGCACGGCAATTAACACCTGAGACAATCGTGTGGCACAGCCGCCCTCGGCTGTGCAGAAGGATCGAACTGCACCAATCACTCATTCGCCCCGACAAGGTTCGTATCTAGGGCACCGGCTTCAGCCGTGTCGTAAATGTTCTCCATCTTAAGCGAGTTCGGGAAGCGAAGTGACTGAGATATGTCGAAAGATGCGAGACTGCTTGAATCATCAACGCATAGTCGAATAACCCTCACGAAATTTAGGCCCTGCCCTAAATACTACCGCGTTCCATAATGGAACTAGATGACTATAGTTCACCATCGTACCCCGGCCCTTTCACTGAATCAATCTATATTGACTTATAGTCTTTCGAAACACTACACTCCCTTCGCCTCGCTAATCTTAAGAGAAACGAACCAGAAAGATGTGAGAATTATGCGAATAATCAAAAACTATTCCCTGCTGCGGATGTGCAGTGTGTATATGCTACTCTTGCTGCTTTGCAACATTAGAAGTTTCGCTAACCCCTGCACCGTAGCGGTTAACCTGAATACCACCGGCACTACTACTTCCTTTCCGGCAGCAGGAGGAAGCAGTTCTTTTGTCGTAAATACAGGAGGCAGCGGTGGATTAAGCTGCAATTGGACCCTGTCCGTGTCGCCACCGCCAATGGTTTCGGCGTCACCTGGAAGTGGAGGAGGAGGCGGCATTTTCAGTTTCCCGGTTAGCTTCAGCGTGTTTACGAATCCCGATTTGGCCGCAAGAAGCGCCGTGATAACGGTCAGGCAGACCCAGGATTCAACTACTGCTTTTTTGACTATCACTCAGGCAGCGGCTAGCGGAAGCTTCACTGTCTCGATATCCCCCGGTTCCAGGACAGTCACGGCCGGAGCCAGTACGACGTATACCGTCACGGTCACGCGCACCGGAGGATTCACTGGTGCCGTTTTTTTGAGCGCGATAGGTCTTCCAACTGGAGCCAATGGCACCTTTAGCTCAAATCCTGTCACTGGTACTTCTTCAACTTTAACGGTAACTACAGCTGCCAATGCTACCGCCGCGGGCACGTATTCATTTACCGCCAGAGGTATCAATGGAACCGTAACTCAGAACACGTCCACGAGCCTAGTAGTGAATGCGGCGCCCACTCCCACGCCCACTCCAACTCCCAGTCCCACTCCGGCGCCGGCATTCCCTGGTACTGGTTCAAGCGAGCTTTCCAGCTTCCTGGATGTTACAGGAGTATCAACGGGAGCCCCAGGCGGCCAGGCAATTTTCTATCGCGCAACCGATCAGCACATACACCGCATTTACAGCAACACAACCTGGCTTACTGATGATCCCACTTCGATTACCAGCGCGCCATCAGCCGTGAGTGGAAGCTCCAGTGCCAGCGTTCTTGATCTCACAGGGGTTACGGTCGGATCGCCGGGCGGACAATCCACTTTTTACATTGCTGCCGACCAGCACATACACCATCTCTATAGCAATGGCACGTGGAGTACCGATGATCCTACGGCAATCAGTTCGGCTCAGCTGGCCATTACCGGAAGCCCGATCACTGCCTTCCTCGACGCTACCGGCAAAACAACTGGTGGATTTCCGAGCGAGGGGGTGTTCTACATAGGAACGGACCAGCACGTTCATCACTTATTCAACGATACAGCGTGGCGCACCGACGATCCAACGGCCGGCGCAGATGCTCCACTGGCTGCTACCAACAGTTCACTCTGTAGTTTCCTGGATCCCAGCGGAAAACTGACGGCAGGGATTCCCGGCCAGGGGATTTTCTACATAGGCACCGACCAGCACGTTCACCATCTTTACAGCGATACCACCTGGCACACAGATGATCCTACTGCGACAACCAGCGCTACCCTCGCAATCGCCGGCAGCCCTCTTTATTGTTTCCTTGATCCTACGGGAAAGCTTACCGGAGGAATACCTGGACAGGAGATCTTCTACATTGGCACGGACCACCACGTGCACCACATATTCACCGACACCACCTGGCATACCGATGACCCCACAGCGGGCTCCAGTGCCCCAGTGGCAGCGTCTGGAAGTACTCTTGCGGGCTTTTTCGATCCTACCGGAGCTACTACCGGTGGAGTCGCCAGTCAGAGTCTTTTCTACTTAGGAACGGACCAGCACGTGCACCACATTTTCAATGACACTACCTGGCACAATGATGATCCTTCAGCAGGGGCCAGTGCGACACTAGCTGCTGTTGGCAGTCCACTTTCAAGCTTTTTGGACGTCACCGGCAAAACTACTGGAGGAACCCCCAGTCAGGTAATCTTTTACATCGGTACAGATCAACACATCCACCATCTCTACACCACCACGGCATGGCATGTGGATGATCCCACCCTAATGTCTGGTGCATCTTTGGCAACATTCTAGGTATGTAACTAATTCCGGCTCCCTTCATGAACGTGAAGGGAGCCGGTCCTTTTCTTCATGTCATTGTGTCAAATCCATCCACTAAAATCTTTCCTATGTCTTTGGCCATCCACCCCGCGCTCGCACGCGAACTCCGGCAGTCCAAACGCCTCCAGAAATTCTTCGACACCCTGCCCGAATCCTCGCGCCACCAGATCGACCGCGAGGTCCGCGAAGTCAAAAAAGAAGAGACGCGCCTGCGTCGCGCCCAGCCATGCCGCCGAATACCTGATGGAAGCCATGGAAGCCGAACTCGACCCGCCACCCCTGATGAAAGCTGCCTTTGCCCGCAACGCCCGCGCGCGCCCCAGCCGCTCCGCCGGCAATACCTGATCTTTATCTTCCGCAGCCGCTTCCCCGACACTCGCGCCGCCAACCTTGCCCACACCCTGCTCGACGCCGCCCAATACGCCGATAGACACACTGGAAACGCTAGGAACCTGGACGTAGAGACGTAGCACCGTTACGTCTCAGGTTCTGTCGCGGTGTGCGTTTCAGCACCCCTACCCTTGTCATGTTGAGCGAAGCACGAGCATCCGCGAGGGCGAGTCGAAACATCCCGAGAATACGTCAGGCTTAAATGCAGATTCAGGGAGTTCTCACGAGACTTCAACCTGCATCGATCCGTGAAAATCCGTGTCATCAGTGTTATCAGCGGTAAGGTTTTGCTCAACTCATGGCTTCGAATCTTCTCGACTGTGTGCCTCCGTCCACACTGTCTCACCCCGCCCACGGCCACGACCCTAGCAACGCCTGACAAATCAATAACTTACGGCTTGGCCCCTCCCCTGCTTTTACTCCCCGGTGGAGGGACACCATGACACACACAAACCCAGCAGCCGACCAGAACCAGATCCAGAAAAGTCTCATCCCCATGCTGCGCACCTGGACCCACTCCATCGGCTGGACCATCCTGCTCTCAGCCGCGCTCGCCATCCTTTTCGCCCTGCTCTGCGACGGCTGCTCCGGGCGCTAACCCAGCTGCATCGCCCCAAGAACTTCTATGCTGACAAAACTTCTCTGTTGTTCTCTTCTTTCTTGATCTGCGTTCATCTGCGCCAATCTGCGACAAATGGTTCTATTGATTCGTGTTCACTCGCATAATTCGCCGCAAAAATTCACCGCATGAACCATCACCTGATCACCGGCGCCGCCAACGACTGTTTGCTCGTTTGCTTAACGAATCATGACGTGCTTTTTTTTCTTTCCTATTACAATCCGCATTGTGTCGGCCAGAAGCACATTGCTGTGGGTTTTCAGCGCCTCCTCGTTGTTGCTCGTCGCATTTTTCCCGGCACAGTCTTCCCCTGCATGGCCCAAAAAGCCGGATGCATCGGGAAGTCTACAAAAAGGGGGAGTCGCTGCAATTCAGCTTCGTGAGGCACTGGGCAAATACGCCGGTAGGCAGGCCTCACTCAACGATTACGTCTATCGTGAATCCGAAAAGACTGCCTGGTATTACACGAATGGCCGCCGGCTCGCTGGTCCGGCAGGACAGGCTTCCGATACCTACGAAGTAGTCGCGGTTGGAGACGTGTCCCGTCGCTGGCACATTGAACATGATCACGTGGCGATTCCCTCCCAGGAAGACAGCCAGGTTTCAGAAGCTATCAAAGCTCATGAGTCCGAGTTCCTGCGGCGAGACATCGAGGGAATGCTTCCTAGTTGGCATGGACGATGGTTCGGCTTACCAACTGGAAACAGTTTTATTTCGACCGGCATTGCAATTGACGACGGCATGGCCGAATCGCCGATTTTTGTTGCCGGTCTTCGCCTGCGTCTGTCAGTTGGGAGCGGAATTGAGAAGCTTGTGACCGGAGCATGGTTCAAAAGGCAGCTTCAGCAAATCAAAGTGCCTCTGGAGCAGCTTCCGAATGGCCTTACCTTACGTTCAAAAGGTAAGGAATCGATGAACGGGCGTGTCGCTTATGTAATTGAGGCGCGGCCGCTTCACGAGCACGAGCCTACAGGCCATGTCGAAGAGGACGACAATAATTTTCTCATTCGCTTCTGGATCGATGAACGTGAGATGGAGATAGTGAAGATCCAGGCGCTCACTTTGGGTCCGGGAATCCTCTCTTCGCCAGACGATACTGCCCTCAGTTGTGAAGGTTGCTTAAAACGTCAGGCTGCTCGCCTGCAAACCGAGCTGCAAGACAGCAGCTTGCTCTATGAACCCGGCGCCGTTATTGATATGGAATGGAATAAGGTGAATGACGAGGTCTGGCTGCCCAGCAGTGTCAGAATCACCGGGTCCGAGTTATGGTCGTATGACATTTCGAAAAACGAGCCGGCAATACTAAGGACTGCTCCTAACCCAATTGCGCTGCAATATGAAAAGCTCTATTCGGATTACAAAAAGTTTCGCGTGTCGCACAAGATCCTGCCGAATTTTCAAACAGTTCAACCCAATTAAAAACGGCCAGGCTCTTTTCAGA
>DATCAX010000286.1:0-4157 GCA_036512375.1 Candidatus Angelobacter sp.
CCCCGCCACAACACCGGCTTGGGATCATTCAAATATCTTTCCACCAGCAGTCGCTGTTCGCTTTCGGTGTTCGCGAGATGCACTACCGTCATTTGCCGCCGTAAGCGCATCAGAATATTGTTCTGCGCGTAAATCACGCTGCCGGTGGTATCCAGAACTATCGGCGCGCCGCTCGAGTCCTTCTCAAGATCATTCAGAAATTCGTCCATCACTCCTATTTCTTCCGACAGGTATTCCGCTTCCCGTTGCGCATAAGTCACGCTATTCGGCCACCCCATCCACGCTGCCACGCCGTTAATTCCCGAGTGGCCGCCAGCCGCCAGCCGCGGCGCCAGCCTCTGCTCGATCAGGTCATCGCAGCAAGCCGATTTCCAGCCGGCGGCCGCTAACTTCCTGGTCCAGAAAGTTTTGCCGCTTCCAGACATCCCCACCAGCGCCAGGCGGGAGCGCTTGTCCTTATGCAATTCGCTGCTCATGAATAATTTCTAACCTTAACGTGGCCTATGCGCTGGAGCAACCTGCCCACCTCCACTTCGCCCCTGAAAAACAATGCGCTTCTGGAACCCTGTACAACCGGACGGCTTGCAGCCCATTAACCCTGATGTTACGGTTGCAAACAGCCGCAGCACATCGCTGCAGCACGGGGTTAGCGATTTTCGGGACCGGTTAGAACCTTCTCACTACGGAAGCCGGCAGAAATCGAAATCCAATTGTAAATTTTCGTGACGCGAAGTGACTCCGGTATAACCGGAGCGGGTGACCAGCCCCTTAGAAATTCGCGCGCGAGGTCTTCGTGCCGTACTCGTTTCATAACGACAATCGTCTGCCGCAGGGCCGTTTGGCCATGGCTTCCTACGTCATAGTGGGAATGATCGGCATATTGCTGCTGGGCTTCTGGAAGCTACAAATCATTGACGCCGAGAAATACTCCTCGATGGCGGAACGCAATCGCGTGCGTTCCATTCCGGTGATCGCTCCGAGGGGCCGCATGCTGGATCGCGATGGGCGGGTGCTGGTGGATAACCGGCCTTCCTTCAGCGTCCTGCTGTTGCGTGACGATCCCGCCTTGGTCGAAAAAAATCTTCCCAGTATTGCCGACGGGCTAAGTATCCCAGTGGCGGACTTGCGCGAAGATCTCAGCACTACGCGCAATTTACCCAAGTTTCAGCCCATCATCATCAAGCCGGAAGCTTCCGACGCGGATATCGCCTTTATCGAGTCGCACCGCTCCGATATTCCCATTCTCGAAATGATTTCCATCTCGCGCCGGCGATATCTGCCCGGCGGGTTTATGGCCCACGCCAGCGGTTACGTAGGAGAAGTTAGCGAAGCGCAAATCGAATCCAGCAATGGCAGGTTCCGCCCCGGTGACTTTGCCGGCAAAACCGGGCTGGAAAAACAGTACAACGATCTGTTGATGGGCACCGACGGCATGCGCCGAATTATCGTCAACAGTGTCGGAAAAGAAGTCGGCCGCCTCTCCACCCAGGAAGCCATTCCCGGCAAACAAATTCAGCTCACCATTGATTACGACCTGCAGCAAGTCGCGGAACAATCTTTGGGCACGCGCCCTGGAGCAGTGGTCGCGCTCGATCCGCGCACCGGCGAAGTGCTGGCGATGGTCAGCCGCCCCACCCCGGATCCCAACGATTTTTCCGTGCGCGTTTCGAATGAGATATGGAAGCGCCTCAATGAAGACCCGCTTAAACCGATGTTAAATCGCGTCATTCAGGCGCAACTGGCGCCTGGTTCCGTCTTCAAAATCATCACCGCGACGGCCATGCTGGAAGATAAAGTTCCGCCAGAAAGTTACACCTCGTTTTGTCCCGGCTATGCCTATTTCTACGGCCGTCAATTCAAATGCTGGGTATTCGGAAAGAGTTCTCACGGGGTGGTCAATTTTCGCAAAGCCATTCTCGAGTCTTGCGATATTTTTTTCTATAACGTGGGAATGAAGCTGGGCATCGACCGCCTCGCGTACTACGCCACAAAAATGGGCCTCGGCCACAAAACAGGAATCGATCTGCCTTCCGAGGAGCCTGGCCTGATGCCTTCAGAGGAGTGGGTGGAGCGGGTCTTCCATCGCAAGTGGTATCCCGGCGAAACGATATCCGTCTCTACCGGTCAAGGCGCGGTGGAGACAACTCCTCTGCAGTTGGCACGCACCATCGGCGGCATCGCCATGGGCGGCGTTTTCAAGCAGCCACACTTATTGAAAGACGCGCAAAACGTCGGCGAAGAGCGCTTCTCTATTTCCGAACCCACCGTGGAAAAAATAACCGACGCCATGTACGGCGTGGTTAACGATGGCGGCACCGGCGCCAGCCTGAAACTCGCGGGTGTGGAGCTCAGCGGAAAATCCGGCACCGCGCAGGTCATCGGGTACTCCACGCGCGACCGCCTGGGCAAATCAAAAAAATTTGAAGACAACGCGTGGTTCGTCGGCTACGCGCCGCGCCGTAATCCTGAAATTGTCGTAGCGGTGCTGGTGCAGGAAAGCGGACAGCACGGTGGTACCGCGTCCGGCCCGGTCGTGCGCGACATCATCAAGGCCTATTACGACAAGAAAAATAAAGCCAATGGGCAGACTACTGTCGAATACCAACATTACAATTTTGATAACAAAACCGATCCGGTGGAAGACTTGAAGGCAGTCAGAGACGGTCAGCCTGTGGGTCAGGATCAACCGGGCAAAACGGAGCCAACGGCCGCAGCCGTCGCGAGTATTCCCGAGCCCCCGGCAAAGGCCCTGCACCGGTAAAGTTTAGTTCGAAGAAATTGCCGGCGGTCTTTTTGCCGGCAAGAATTAGCTAGGAAAGATTCAAGGCGAATGAAAGACGCACCAGGCACTCGCGATTACGATTGGTGGCTGCTGGCCATCCTGGCGGCTATTTGCGCGCTTGGCGTAGTGGAAATCTATTCCGCCACGCATGGCAGCTCTTTGGCTGGCATGCACATGAAGCAAGTCCGTTGGCTGGTCATCGGCTTCGCGCTGATGTTCGCCCTGTCCCGCCTGGACTACCACCTGATCCTCGATCAGGCCCCCATTCTGTATCTCATTGGAATCGTTGCCCTGATCGCTGTCCTAGCCATGGGGCACAGCCGTTTTGGGGCCAAACGCTGGATTCCCCTCCTGGGCGAATTCTTTCAGGTGTCAGAATTGGTAAAGTTGATTATAATCATTGTAGTCGCCCGCTTCTTTGCGGAAGTCGGCAGTGATGAGCTTTCCCTGCAGGATTTGATCAAAGCAGGATTCTTAGTAGGGCTACCGCTGGTATTAATTTTAAAGCAGCCCGACCTGGGTACAGCTCTGGTGCTGTTGCCGATGCTGGTAGTGGGTGCGTTTTTGGCCGGACTGCAATGGCAACATGCAGCGGTGATTTCTCTGGTGGGCTTATTGGCAGTAGGAAGCGTTTTTTATCCCCCGGTCAGCCGGCACATCTTGAAACCGTATCAACGGGAGCGCGTGACGTCATTCATGCACCCGGAAGATGACGCCAAAGGTTCCGGTTATCAGGTTTTGCAATCCAAGATAGCCGTGGGTTCCGGCGGTTTCTGGGGTAAAGGTTTTGGCAACGGCAGTCAGAATCAACTGGGCTACATCCCCGTCCGGTATTCAGATTTCATCATGTCCGCGTGGGCTGAAGAACAGGGATTCAAAGGCGTGCTGCTTGCCCTTGGGCTGTATATGGCGCTTCTGCTTCGACTGGTCCAGAACGCTCAGCGCGCGAAGGATCGCGCGGGAATGTTTCTGGTCATGGGCGTCGCCGCGGCGCTGGGTTTTCACGTTTTAGTAAACGTGGCCATGGTCATCGGCGCTATGCCGGTTACCGGGATTCCGCTGCCTTTAATGAGCTACGGAGGTTCCGCCACGTTGTTTGTTTTCCTGGCGATTGGCCTGGTGATGAATGTACGGCTTCGCCGCTTCGTCAACTGACGAGCGCCAGTGCCCGTTTGACGTGCCCGCTTCGGCAGGCCGCCCGGGCGTCGATTCAAATAGTTTTAGAAATGATTGGAACGGGTTGACCGCCCTGCAGCCGTTTTTTGCGTTTGGCCGCTAGCGGTCGCCGGTAAAAATTAAGGAAATAAGAGTGAGGACAGCATCGTCCGCCGTTTGCCTGGGAAGCTCCCCGCAACGGATTAGCCTCGAAAGCCTG
>DATCAX010000287.1:0-2237 GCA_036512375.1 Candidatus Angelobacter sp.
AAGAGCCAGCACGGAATGTTTGGCCATGTTCTGGGAGGGTGGGCTGTTTCAGCGAACTATGTGTGGGCGTCAGGCCAGCGTTACACGCCGCTCCAGACATTTGCTGAGGCCGCATCAACCAGTCCCAGCAACAACTATGACCTTACCTTCCTGGCAAATAACATTGGAGTTGATGTGGCGCGCCCCTTTGTTGGCAACCTCAACGCTCCTCCGGCCAGCGTAGGTGTCTTCGCAGGTGACGCATGCAGCAACTTTGGCAGCTCCTGCGGACTGCCTGCGAACCAGTTGGTCACTTTCAACCAGGATGTCAAGAACGGACTTGATGGAACACCGGTGCAATCGAGCGCTGTCCGGTACATCATCAATTCCTCCGTTGCACAGGGAATTTTTGGCACACCGTTTGGCGCCCGGCGTAACCTCTCGCAGGACGCGCCGACGAACATTGCCAATCTTGCAGTGTTCAAGAACATCAAACTGAATGAACGCGCCAGTCTGGAATTCAACGCCACGCTCCAGAACGTGTTCAACCATCCCAACTTCCAGAGTATCGATCCCAACATAGAAAACGCCGGTCTTTCCAGGAGCCAGCAGGCTCCATTTGTCGGTTTCGCTGATCCCAGCGTGACCAATGACGTGGTGGGAAATGCTCTGGGTAACCGCATTGCTCGTTTCGGACTTACCTTCAGGTTCTAACCTCCGGGCAAGTCGTTCCTTCACCCGCCGGATTCGTCCGGCGGGTTTTTTATCGCGAGTCAACAGTTCGAAGCTTGCGTGCCTGGAGCGGCTTATGGCATAGTCCCATAAACAATTTATGGGAGACAACAATCATCGTGATGGGCGAGAGAAAAGATAAATCCGGCGACCTGGTGCAGGGCACGCTCGACATGCTTGTCCTCAAGGCACTGGCGGGCGGTTCAAAGCATGGCTATGCCGTGGCGGAGTGGATCCATGAAACATCGGAAGATGTCCTCAGGGTTGAGGAAGGCGCGCTTTATCCGGCGCTGCATCGACTGGAGTTGAAGGGGCTGTTGAAGTCCGAGTGGGGAACCTCTGAGAACAACCGGCGCGCCAAGTATTACGCGCTGACCGCGGCAGGCCGGAAATATCTGGCGGAAGAGAGAGATCACTGGGGGCGGATGTCTGCGGCGATAGCGCGTGTGCTGCAAAGCGCCTAGGAGTGGCGAAACCCTAACATTTGATCTTATGGAGCAGCACTGTTGCGCGTAGGTTTTTAGGTGAAGCTGGGTTAAGCTTTGGCTGCCCATGCCTATCAGCACCACTAAGCCGCGTAGCGCGGCCGCACTGGCGGAGCTGGACGTCTTACGCGCCGAGTTCCGCACAATCATCGCGACGGCGAGACGCCCTGCGGCTTTTTCGTCGCGTGTTGGTGTGGTCCTTTCAGGCGGCGGCGCACGCGGATCTTATGAAGCCGGCGTGCTCATGGCTTTTCAGGATGCACAGGTCCCCACTCACATCATTGCAGCCACTTCCGTCGGCAGCATCAACGCCGCTTCCTACGCTGCGCACGCCGACGGCTTTGTCGGGAAAGCGGAGCCGTTAATCGACGCATGGCTGGACCTCACTCCCGCCACGCTCGGCATTGACTGGTCACGTTACATCTTCTTACTCGCCGGACTTGTTGCAGCATCCGCCGGCATCGGTAATTTTCTCTGGCTATGGATGCAGGACCGAGGTATTTTCCTGCAAACCACTCATCCCAAGTTCACCTGGTTTGCGCTGGGCGTAGCAGGAATTTCCATCTTGCTCTTTGCCGATAAGCTTTCTTACGTCGCCTACGTTGGCCTTAAATACATCCGCGGGCGGGACTGGGAACCAGACTGGCGCAAGACCTGGGTTTCTTTCGGCGCAAATGTGCTGGTGTGGGGCTTTATCGTGCTATTTTTGGGCTTTACCTACATCCATTTGCCGCTTGATGGTGATGGCTCGCTTCGTATCACTCCCCACGTGCCCATGATCTTTGCCATCCTGATTGCGCTGGCGCTGTATCGCGTATTGCAGGACCCGCTCAGCAAACTCAGCCACCGTTTTTTGCGCATGCCGCTGCGCACCGGACTGTTCCCGAACTTTGATCGCATCAAGTTTCTGCGCGCCCGCATTCCGGAAGACGCGTTGCGCAACTCGGCGATCCGCGTGATCATGACCGCCACCGACATTCAGCGCGGCGCAGCACGCTTCTTCTCCAACGCAACGGTTGAATCTCTGGTCAACGATCCGGG
>DATCAX010000288.1:0-5347 GCA_036512375.1 Candidatus Angelobacter sp.
AGGGGAGGATGTTTTGGGCGTGACAATCCATTTCGAGGGAAAACTTTTCAACGAAGCCTCATTTAACGCCTTGTTAGAAACTACCAGCACTTTCGCGCGAGAGAATGGATGGCCCGCCGAACTCCTTAAATCTAAAAACGCAAAAATTCTGCGCGTTCGTGACGAAGCCGATTGGGATTACTGTGGCCCGGTTAAAGGCATTCGGGTTTTTCCGCATGACGATTGTGAGCCAATTCGTCTGGAGTTTGATTCTGACCTATATATCCAGGAGTACACAAAAACTCAGTTTGCCGGTGCGACAATCCATTTAAGAGTCTTAGATCTGCTCGTCTTGATCCAGCCCTTCTTTTCTACCTTTAGTGTTAACGACGAAGGCGAGTACTGGGAAACGAGGAATCTAACGGTTTTGGTGGAACACATGAATAGTACGCAGCGGGTGATTGAAGACATGCTAAGAGAAGATCCTTCAGCAGCAATGAAAGTAAAAACTCCTGAAGGCAGGATCATCGACTTGATCCAGTCGTGAGTTTTAGGGTGCCGTTCCATGGTCGTATTGGTTAAATAGCCAATTCTCAGCGGTCGACAAGTGTTACCGCATCGCCTACGCGAATCCTGCCCGGCGTCATCACCGAACTGTCCAGCGCCGTGCTGCCATCCAGTTCACGCACGATGCGTTGAAGTACGGAAGGATCTTGTACCTGAGTGTCGGGATCAAAGGTAGTCATGACGCAACGGTCGCGCAGCATATCGGCATGAATGCGCACATCGCCAATAGCGATTACGCGTCCGGGCCACTTACGTTCTTCCAGGCCGGGGACATCGGCGATGAGAATATTCGGACGCAGGCGGCGATGGTCAATATTGAGGTAGCGCGCCGCGCCGTCGGTGGCGATCAGCAGCGGCAGCACGTCAAAAGCCTGCGGCGCAGGGATTTGCTGAAGAGTTACGGGCTCGCCGGCGGCTTCGAGAATAAGTTGCAGCGCTTCGGCGGAATTCCAGGGATGGCCGCTGATCGTGGGCACGCCATCAGGGCCAATGGAACCTTGCAGGCCGAGCAGCTTTGGCCGCGTGCGCGAAGTCAGGAATCTGCCGTTGATCGTTCGTATGACTACGATTTGGCGATCGCCGGGGATTCCCAGTGGCGTGATTTCAGTTTCCTGGAGCCGTTCGCCTTTGAGGCTCTTGACCGGATATCGCCAGATTTCAGAGACATGCATGGGAAGTATGTTGATGTTTCAGGAAAGTCTGATACTTGCTAATCGATTTTACGCGCCACCAGCACGGCCACCGGAAAACTGTAAAAGATATTCCCATTTTCCAGGCGCGTGTTGAGATCGAGAGTGTTTTCAGTGATGGAGTCGGCAAAAATCGTGCGCAGGCGATCGGCATCGCCTGCATTGGGAAATGACCTGGAAAGAAGGTCTTCCAACTCGCCTTCCATCCGATAATTCGAGACTTGCGGAGCAGCAAGGCCCGCCTGCTCGAAAAGCTCCCGCAGTTCATCCACGGGTAGGGCGCGCACATGGGAAGGATCGCGCAAAATTTCGGCGGCGTTCAGGGCAGCGGCTTTCTCGGGCAGTGGCGCCATATCTGCGACGGCGATTCTGCCGCCGGGCTTGCACACGCGCTTCATTTCCTTGAGCGCCAACAGCGGGTCTTGCAGATGGTGAAAGGCGAAGCGGGAACTGACGATGGAAAACTGCTCGGACTGGAAAGGAAGAGAATAGACATCGCCGGGCTGCCAGCTTACGTTGTTGAGACCTTGTTCCTGCTGAGTTTTACGCGCCTGCTCCAGCATGGCCGGCGTCATATCGACGCCAGTGGAATGTTGCGCCACGCGGGCGAAAGCGCAGGCCAACAGGCCGGGACCGCAAGCCACGTCCAGGACTGTGTCGTCTGGGCCGGCGCCAGCCCATTGCACAATGCGGGTGAGAGCTTCTTGATTGCGGATGGCTGCAGCGGCGGCGAACGGCGCAGCCTGGCGTGTGAACTGATCAAGAATGCGGTCGCGATGAGAGGCCATGTCCGTATCTTAATGGAACTTCTTTCCGAAGTTCCGAGCGAAGCGAGGAATCCCTATGTCCAAATAGCAACCGAAAGCCGTGCACGATCCTTCGATCTCTTCTGAATTCCTTTATTCGCTGGCGGTAACGTGCCAGTAGGGTTTCCTCGCCTCCGCTCGGGACTTCGGAAAAACCTGTCCTTCCCATCCTTGCCGCATCCATTTAAAATAAGAGGAGTCATGAGCGATCACCTAGTCAGTCCCGATGTCGAGAGCGATCTGGTTACAAAGCGATATGAGAACACGGCCGGCAATCCCGACGATGCCCAGCATTTGAAGAACGTTTTGTTTGGTAATGAGCAGCCGCAGGGCGTGATTCTTACCTCGCTCGATAACGTGGTCAACTGGATGCGCAAGAGTTCCATCTGGCCCATGACGTTTGGCCTGGCCTGCTGCGCCATTGAGATGATGGCCATGGGCGCTTCGCGGTTTGATGTTGCGCGCTTCGGCGCTGAGGTGTTTCGACCGTCGCCGCGCCAGTCTGACCTGATGATTATTGCCGGACGCGTTTCGCAAAAAATGGCTCCGGTGATCCGCCAGCTCTGGGAGCAGATGCCCGAACCAAAGTGGGTGATCTCCATGGGCGCTTGCGCGACCTCAGGCGGCGTGTTCAATAATTACGCGCTGGTCCAGGGCGTGAATCAGGTGATTCCTGTCGACATTTATGTGCCCGGCTGCCCGCCTCGGCCTGAGCAGCTGATTTATGCCATTACGCTATTACAGGAAAAAATCCAGAAAGAGCGCGGAACATTCAAGCGGGCATTGAATCTGGCTTAAGATCCAGCCATTAGCTTTAAGCCGTTAGCTCTTAGCTCGCATCAAAGACTGACACTTCTTGGCCGGCCCTCTGATCCGTTAGGTCCAACTGGAAAACGACAGGTCTCAGGGTCATATTTTTCATTCACTGGCCGGAACCGCGCGCTCGCAGTCGCTGCGACAATATGGCGCGGCTCAAGCGTCGAAACCGGTGTGGTGATCTAATCGATTCCTTAGAATCCGTTTGCGGTTGGTTTGTCCTAAGGTATAAAAAATCTCCGTTGTCTCCGCTTTCGGCGATAATAACCTGGGTAAAGAAAACACCATGCGTACGAATCGACTGCTTATTGCTCTCTTCCTGGCTTTTTCAGTTTGCCTTCTGGCACAAACCTCCAATCAAGATATTTTTACAATCTCAGTGGCTGCGCCCACTTCAGCCAAAGACGTTCAGGTACGCTATTTTCTGAGTGGCGATCCGGCGGTGCAGCAATCTTCCAGTATTGCCAAGCCGGATGAAAACAGGATTGTGGTCAAGACCGGTGCGGAAGGTAAGCCGGCTAAAAGTTTCAAAGCGATTGTCTTTGCGCCGGGCTGCCAGTTTGCCACCATCCAGGCCGACGATTTGGCTGCCAGCACGCGGCAGGCGCCATTTGAGTGCCAGAAGCTGAATACGACTCCGTTGCATGGTAGGGCAGATGCCTCAAGATTTGCCGGCAAGGAACTTCAGGTGCAAGCGTTGTATGTATGCAACTGGGCCGGACCATTCTTTGGCGTGCCAGGGCTTGCCATCTCACCTCTTGCCATCGGCAAGGCGAAGATGGAGACTGACGGAACGTTTGCCTTTGAGCTGCCCGACTTCAGCGCCGATCCGCTGTGGGCAAACATGGCGCACAATGCCTCACTGATGTTTTTCCTGGTCGATGCATCCAACGGCGAGCACCTGGCCCGGCTCACTGCGCCCGCTAATCTTTCTCGAAAGGGCTCGCTCAAGGTTGCCACGAGCTATCCCGCGGAAATTCAGTTTGGCATTAAATAAAGACCGGAACTGAAGCGTCCGGAGCAAAGTGGCGGCGTATCGTTCCGTCGGTTTCGAGATTGTTCAAGGAATTGCACAGAAAAGCTTTGAATCCGGTTTTTTGACCGCATTCCAACGTTTGGTGTCCATACGGTTCTCCCTCCGGGCTCGGGATTTCAGGAAACGGGCTAGGCAGCAGAAGACCAGCTACTTGCATCCTAATACCTGTGACGGCAGGTCCCTGTCCCCCTTATGCGTAACATCAAGTTTATTCTTCTTATCACGTTGCTGAGCTGTTCCATGTTCGGACTGGAAGCCAAGTTGCGCCAGGTGGCGCTGATTGACCTGCCCGGAAGTCCGGGTTTCAGCCAGGTGACGATGGCGAACGGCCAGGTTGTAATTACCCGTCCGGGAACCAACACGATCGAAGTCTTCAGCCCGGTAAAGCGCAGGATTATCGCCCGCATCTCGCAGATCAGCGATCCCCGCGGCATCACCGTGGACAATGATTCTGGCATTATGTATGTGGCCCTGGCCGGGAACGATGGCATTGCTGTGATTGACACGCGAACCTGGAGCGTGGAAAAGGTAATACCGGTGCAGCATCGGCCGGAAAAGCTTCTTTGGGTTCCGCAGACAAAAACTCTCTACGCCACCAGCGTGCTGGATCGCACCCTGAGCATCATTGATCTTCGACTCGGCACGGAAACGCAAGTACTTGACCTGAACGGCTTGCCGCAGGACATGCTGTATGACAATGCGCGCCAGGTTTTGCTGCTGACGCTACAGGACCTGGGACAGATTGCGTCGATTGACCGCAGTAACAAGATCATAGGCCGGTACAAGGTCGTTGCCTCTGAGCCTACGGGGCTGGCGCTTGATGAGCAGCGCCGCCGGCTCTATGTTGCCGTGCGCTACGCCGTGCTTGTCCTTAATGCTGATACCGGTGCTGAAGCCGCTCGGATTCCGGCTCCGGGCGGAACAGATGCCCTGGTGCTCGATCCCGGCGGCAATCTGCTCTATGCCGCAGCCGGCGACGGCTCCGTGCTGGCAATCGACCTGAACCGCAATGTGGTGGATCACGAACTGCCTACGGACGTAAAGGGCTACAGCATCGCTTATGATCCCGCGCACAAGATGCTCTTTCTTCCCGGCGGTCGCGAAGGCCGGTCAAAGATGGTGATCTTGAGCCCTTCTGGCGTGACGGAAACAAACCGTTTGCAGAACGCTGCCAGCCCGGTCGACACTACGCCGCAGAGCGCTGCGCAGACAGCGAAGAAGTAAAGCATTTTGCAACAGAATTTCATTTCCATCGTGCGCGAGCGTACTTGAAGCGTCGCTTGCTATAATCCGCCCATCCGGCAACTTCCACTCGCAAAAGGCGGATTTGTGAAAAAATCAGTGGTTATCCTTTTTCTCCTCATGAGTACATTCCTGAACGCAGAAGATAAAACCGCCAGCACGGCCAATGCGCCGGCGCCTCCGCCGCCTCCGGTGGCTAAGTCCGTCCACAC
>DATCAX010000289.1:0-2851 GCA_036512375.1 Candidatus Angelobacter sp.
CATCGCCCTTGTTTGCGGGGTGGCGGCGTTCAAGCGAGAAGGCAACCGATGATGTAATGAAGTCAATCACCAGGAAGCCGAGGAAGTAAACTACCAGCTTTTCGAAGCTGGCCGCCGAGGCTTGCTCGGGGTGGTAGTAGCGATCGACGAGGAAGTTGACCACACCTGCGAGAAACATGATGTCAATGAAAGGTGAAACCAGCGGAAGAAACATCTGGAAGATCAGAATGTTGGGCAGTGCGAACAAGCCCATCGCCTTGTTGCGCACAAATGCGGCGCGATGTTTCCAGACTGCCTGCAATGTTCCAAACGACCACCGGAATCGTTGCCGCATCAGCCCCTTCGCGTCGATCGGAGCCTCGGTAAAGGCCAGTGAGCGGTCTTCGTAATCCACCTTCAGGCCCTGTTCGAGCAGGTTCATGGTCAGGTCGGCATCCTCAGCCACCGTGTTGAGCGGATACCCCCCCGCTGCCTTCACCGGCGCAGTCCGCCATGCGCCAATAGCCCCGGGAACCACAGTCACAACGTGGAACAGGTCGAGTGCGCGGCGCTCGAAGTTTTGGCTGGTAATATATTCCAGCGCCTGCCAGCGGGTCCACAGGTTCACGCGGTTTCCTACCTTCGCGTTGCCGGCCATGGCCCCGATCATCGGGTCCTCGAAATGCGGAATCAGTTTGGAAATGGCGTCGGCGGCAATCACCGTGTCGGCGTCGATACCGATGTAGATTTCCTCGCTCAGCCGGTCGAGCGCGTAGTTCAGTGCGGCGGCCTTGCCGGCGTTGGGCTTGGTAAGCACCTGGACATGCCCTGCCTTGATCTCCGCCGCATAGGCCTCGCGAGCTACCTCTGCGGTCCGATCCGAAGACCCGTCGTCAATCACAATCACATGCAGGTTCTTGTAGTCGGAGTTAAGCACCGAGTGGATAGTACGGACGATCACCGTCTCTTCGTTATAGGCGGGAATGAGCACCGCGACGCGCGGGTTGTAGCCAGGGGAGGCCAGGTGGTAAGGCTTCCGTAGGCGATCGATCACTGCAAAAAGGCCCACGATAATCAGTCGCGCGCTCATCAGGATGTCGCCGAGGAAGAAGACCATCACGATGAAGTTGCCGACGAAGTCAAGCGCGGAGAAAGCAATGGAATCGGGAACGGAGCGCAGATGCTGCCAGAAGGTCAGCGGGGGCATTACCTGCGCCGTGGTCTTGCCCATCAGTGCTGAGACCTGGACGATGGAGTAGCCGTGCGCGCGGAGCGTGTCGATCAATACCGGTAACGCATCCACCGTGGCCTGACGATTGCCGCCGCCGTCGTGCAGCAGAATGATGGAGCCGCGAAACTGCGGCTTGGTCTTCATGGTTTCAAGCTGGGCCAGCACCGACTGAGCGATCTCGTTGGGCTTCTTGCGGGGATTCTCGTTCCAATCGTCAGTATCGATCTTGTTGCCGATAATGGTGTATCCATCGCGCTGAATGCTCACCACCGGCGCGGCCTGATCGTCGGTGTCGGGTTCCTCGTCGATGTCGTACGGAGGACGGAAATAGAGGGGTTGCACGCCCAGCTTGCTGGCGAACAAGCGGCCGGTAAGCTTTACTTCCAGGTCCAGTTGCCGCGGCGAAATTTCGCTGATGTCGGGATGCGTCCACGTGTGGTTGCCGATTTCGTGGCCCTCGCGCGCAATCCGCTGCAACACACCCATATTCCCGGCGGCATCTGCGCCGATGATCATGAAAGTGCCCTTCGCGTTCTTCTGCTTCAGGATGTCAAGAATCTTCGGCGTCCACTTGGCGTCGGGGCCGTCATCGAACGACAATGCAACCTCATTGGGATGGTAGCCGTACTGCTCAATGGTGTAGGTGCGCGGGTACACATCCATGTGCTCATCCACAATGAGCTTTTTGCGCGGATCATTCTCGTCGGTGTCCACGGTGACCGTGCGCTTGCCCGGCTGTGGCAATCCGGTCACGCGCAGAATGTCTCCTTCGCCCTCGGTGTCCACGTCGTGTCCCGGCTGCACCGGGCCGAGCGCCTGCAGCGATTCCGGAGCGCTGGGCTTGTCCCAGATGTCCCACAGCGAACTGTCTTCTTCACCTAGACGCCAAAGTGCAAATGTCTGCAGACCCAGAGCGCGGGCCGCCCGCATCTCATCCAGCAGCGAGACTCCATCCAGAAACCAAACTACGTGGCGCTGATTGCTGTCCTCGTCTATGTACTCGTAGTGCGGATTGAGTGAGTCGTAATCCAGGTCGAGATCGGCGTCAGCGTCCGATGCGCGCTGCCATGCCTCTGAAACCGACAGATCTTCCGTGTCGAGAACCTTCGGCTTGGGATGCTTGCGGTCTTTCGGGTCCGGGATGGAGAGGGTCCAGTCGTAGCCGTAGCTGCCCACGGCGCAGATGATCTTCTCCTTGGGCACGATCTTGAGAACCCGCTGCAGGTTGCCGACGAACCAGTTCTGGCTGGCCACCGGCCCCGGTTCGCTGTTGGCCTCGTGCTCGTCGTAGTTCATCAACACAATGCCGTCGGAGTTGGCGGCGATCAACTTGAGCTCGTTGTCCGGGCTAGTAGCAGCCACGTTGACATAAAGCCGCAGATTGCGCGCGTGCATGCCGGCATACAGTTCCTGAACGAAGGTCAGGTAAGCCGGTTCTGCGTCGTCGTTGAGGCTTTCGATGTCCAGCGAAAGGCCGGGATAGTTCGGAAATGCAGTGAAGAACCGGAGAATCTGCTGGCGCAGCGCCGCGCGCTTGTTCTGGTCCCGGAGAACGTCGCCTACACCCGCGTCCCAGGTCTGGGCGCGCGGATTGTAGTTGTTCAGGTGGGGAAAGACTTCGGTATCTTCCCTGGCTGCCTG
>DATCAX010000290.1:0-2146 GCA_036512375.1 Candidatus Angelobacter sp.
GGGCGTGTGCGTGGTAAAGATCACTTCGCGCGGAATCAGGCTGGCCGCGGTTGTAAAGTCCAGGCCTTCGTCCACCATGCGATCGCGAATCGCCTCGAAGACCGCAAAGCCGCTATGTCCCTCGTTCAAGTGCAGCACGCCGGGCGTGATGCCCATGGCCTTAAGTGCGCGGAAGCCGCCGATGCCCAGCAGCAGCTCCTGACGAATGCGCGTGCGCGCATCTCCGCCGTAGAGGCGTGAAGTGGTTTCCAGATCTTCGGGCGCATTTCCGGCAACATTTGAGTCGAGCAGCAGCAGGTCACATCGGCCCACCTTCACGCGCCACACCTTGGCTCGGATCACGCCGCCGCGCGTAGCAATCTCCACCACCACGGGTTCGCCGTTGATGCCGATGGCCGGCTGCATGGGCAACTGGTTCACATCGGTCTGCAAGTACTCCTCGCGCTGCCATCCGGTCTGGTCAAGCCGTTGCAGAAAGTATCCCTGCCCGTAAAAAAGGCCGATGCCGATGAGCGGAATGCCAAGATCGGATGCGCTCTTGATGTGGTCTCCGGACAGCACGCCCAGGCCGCCGGAGTAGATGGGCAGCGACTCGTGCATCCCGAATTCGGCTGAAAAATAGGCGATGGGCCGAGGCCGCAGTACCCCTGCGTTGGCCGCGCCCCAGGTTCGGTCTGCGTTCAAATACTCCTGCTGGCGGCGGTAAACATAGTTAATGCGGCTGTGCAGAACCAGTTCCGCGGCGCGGCGCTCAATCTCGCCCAACGGCATTTCGCTGAGCAGGGAAATTGGATTCTGATTGAGCTCGCGCCACCGGGTTGGATTCAGATCGCGGAACAGGCTGATGCAATCGTGGTCCCAACTCCACCACACGTTGCGTGCCAGGGACCAGAGCCGTTCCTGTGCCGGGGCGATGAAGCGATCGAGCGTGCGCGCCTCGCTCACCACCGGCGCCACCTGGCTGGCCGCCTCAGTCAGCATGCGAATCTCGTCGTCCCGATAGGTGCGCGGGTCCTTGGTCTGGACGACAAGAACCCCCTGCAAGATCCCGCGGTCAATCAGCGGCACGCCCAGGAACGAGTGGTACTCCTCCTCGCCGGACTCCTTGAAGTACTTGAAGCGAGGATGGTTTCTAACATCATCGACGTCAACCGGCAGTACTCGTTCCGCGACCAGGCCGGTGAGTCCCTCGTTCAACGGCATGCGCAATGTGCCTATGCAACTCGGGTGCAAGCCGAGCGTGGCCGCCAGAACCAGGTTCGATCGATCCGGCTCAAGCAGATAAGCCGAGCAGACTTCGGTCCTGAACCGCTTGGCGATCAGCGCCACCAGATTCATGAGGGTATCGGCGGGCTTGCCTCCCTCCGCGGCAAGGTTCGAGATCTCCTCCAAAGTGAGCACGAGACTTGCATCGGTTGTTTCGCGGGTCTGGGTCATCGGGTATCGCTCGCCTCTCGAATAGGTTCAGAAGACCGATCTCAGAAAATCGGTATCGACACGTTCTCTACGCTGCGACTAGTGTGCAGAGATGCATTCGACAAAACTGCCGAAACTTGGAACGGCTTATTGCAGGTTTTCTGTGCTTTAGGGAAAAATCCCACGCTTCGCAGTTCGGGATAGCTTTGAAGATAACATCAATCCTCGCGCACTGCGAATAAGGATGGAATGAAGAAACATAAGGCCGCATCCAGGAAACGAAAGCCGAAAACCGCAAAGCCATCAGCCTGATTTGTCTTGCAACAAGTCCAAAGCTGGCAGCGGCGATTCCAGAGCTGAAAGCTGAAAGCTAGAAGCTGCTTTAGTCCCCGTGCGCTTCTTCCAACTCCGTGCCCACCTTGTGCAGCTTCATTACTTTCCACTGCAGTTTGTCGAAGAAGAGGTAGACGACCGGGGTTGTGAAGAGCGTGAGGGCCTGCGAGACGAGCAGCCCGCCCACGATGGTGATGCCCAGCGGTCTGCGCAGTTCCGATCCAACGCCCATACCGAAGGCCAGGGGCATCCCGCCGAACGTCGCGGCCATTGTTGTCATCATGATGGGGCGGAAACGCAACAGGGCGGCCTGATAGATGGCCTCGACAGGAGGCAGCCCTTGTTCGCGCTCGGCCTGCAAGGCAAAGTCGATCATCATGATGGCGTTCTTCTTCAC
>DATCAX010000291.1:0-4155 GCA_036512375.1 Candidatus Angelobacter sp.
CGTTATGAACTGAGGATTCGGGTTGAGGTTGCCAAAATCAACGCCGAATAATACACCCTAAGGCCATTATCGGCATATAGCACGCAAGGATTAGACCTTTACGGAAAACAATAGGCGAACAATTCAAACTGAGACACTACCGTTCCGCACTGCTCTATAGCGTGTCTAACTCGGTATGGACCATTGCACCAGTTGAAGTATGTACTTCGGTAACTCAACGCGAACGGGGCATCCGGCATCTTACGTTTTAAGCCACTTACTTTGAGCCACTGAATTTCCGGTCGTCTAATAAAAGCTTTGCCACTTCTTCCGATGTCTAGGGCCTCCAATACTTGCAAAGCAAGGATTAGACAATGGAAGATCTCTCAGATCGGATTGAAAGTATTACTCAAGAACTCAGGGCGCTCCATCTCCAGTTGCATTGGCCCAGGTTCCAGGACGCTGACACCGGCGATCAAGATCGCATCTTGAACAACTTGTTGAACGCCGGATTAGGTCACGACCTGAAGAAGGCAGTTGACCTTCTCAGCCAGTTTTTGTGGTGCTATATCGAGTCCGCTGCAGCACGCTTCAATGCGGAGGGGGTTGATTTCGCGCGACAAAGCGTGCGGCTGGGCCAGGTCACGGAGATGCTCCGGCTTCTCCACCATTCAGCGTGTCCCCTAAGGGAGTCTCTGGCTTCTATCGAACACGCCACCATGACGGTGACCCGCAACGCGGAGACAGCCGGCATACACCACCAATTAACCATGGAGAAGACTGCCTGAGTCAGGCTATCTTCTCTTGTGAACAAAGAGAAAAAACGGCTGCGCTTAAGCGCAGCCGTTTAATTTCAATCTTCTGGATCACCGCTAGCTATTTGTCTTCTTCCATGTCAAGGATGTGGAGGGTATGGGTATCTCCGTCCAGAGTTCCGCTGATCTTTACTTTTTTGCCCGAAAATTGCTCCGCCTTGACCTGATCATCGAGCTTATAAACGTCCTTCTTGACCACCAGAACGTAACTGCCTCCCATATCTTTCACGCAATGGCGGGTGCAGCTTTCTTCGTCGGTGGCGCCCTGGACACCGCGCTTGGTCATCCACTCATGCGAGTGCGCGTCAGAGTGCACGTTGAAAGCGCATTGGCTGTCCATGATGGCGCCGCGCAGGCTAACGGTGCTGTCTTTAGGTTTATCTTTGGCAAATGAATAGAAAGAAAAAAGCGCGAGGGCAGCAAAGAAAAACCCCACGCGCATTTTGTGAATCGATTTGTTCATTAGAAAATCTCCCCAGTAAATTTCAGCTTTGCTGCGGCCACGCGCGCGTGCCAATTCTGGCGCAACAAAAAACTGTTACGGCAAAACCACAAACTTCATCCGCATTGCTTCATGTTCCTCACTGCAGATGACGGTACACAGAACTTCATAGTCGCCCGGCTCGGCGGGAGCGTTCAGGGCAAACTCCTGCGTGCCCGGTTTCAATTCCAGGTCCCAGCCGCTGACTTTGTGATGGTCTTTGGCCCGCAACAAGGTAAAGCCATGGACCGTGCCGTCACGGTTCCAGGTTTTTCCCTTGCGCGCGTTGATGCGCAACAGCAGCGGCTCACCCGCCTTGACAGTGATCTCCGGGCGGCTCATGCCGGCAATCTTGAAATGGCTGTCTTTATCGGCCAGGACTTCAATCACCCGGACCTGTCCGATGGCCGACAGTGAAGCGGCGAAAAATATTGCGAAGGCTGCCAGTGTCGAGAACCGAATGAAATTGGAGCGCAAACTTTGCATCGCTACTCCGTCATATACCGCAGGATCAAACGCATGTCCTGGTCTGTGATGGTGGCGCGCACGCGCATGTGGCGCACAATGGTGGCCATCATTCGTGGCGAAAATTTGGGTGGAGCGGCATGGCAACGCGCGCAGTTGGAGCGAAAGCGTTTCTCGCCTTCAAAGTGCATGTTCTCATTCTGCGCGGCCTGTTCCGCAGAAACTGGTACGGCGGATGAATCTTTGGTGGCATCTTTAGCGACATCTTTGCCGCCACTGCTCGCGTTGGCCATCAAGCCCAGTGACATAGCACCTGCCACAAGAAACGAGGCCAGAACAAATTTCATCTTCATCGTGCGCCCCCTTGCGGCAGCATCGGCATAATAAAGCGATATGTCATGCCGACGACCCACAGATTGGCATCCCTGCCCAAAACAAATTGCCGTCCATAGCTGGCGGACGCCCGAACGTCGCTCCGCAGGTAATAATTCAGGCCGAAATCGCCTTCATTCGTGTCTTTGCCGAGGGCACCGAGCTTTTTCACCGTGGCAGCAGAAAGGTTTGACGCAGCAAAAAATTGCTGTCCGCGGCCCACCAGTTCCAGCCTTCGCAGCGATCGGATCTGGCTGAGCCGATAGACCGATTCAATCCAGTAAGCGCTTCCCTTGGTGCCCGAAGATCGCACGTATTCGGAACGCACTGTCAGAGGCGCGCGGTTGGGCTGCCACTCCATAAAAATGCCGGAAGAATGCGGCCGGTCTGCCTGCAGAACCTGTTGAAACGAAGCTCCCAGTTCAAGCCTTTGGCGCGGCAGAAAGAAACCGGCACGACCACCCGTGGACCGGTCTGTCGCCAGGAGATGGTGCGTGTTATTCGACGAAAAATAAAGGGCATAGGTTACGTTGAGGCTTTCTGTCCCAGGAAAACCGCCGCGCATCATGCCGCCCAGGCTTGAACCGCTTGTAACGGGCGAAGTCAGGGGAGTGGTTTGCAGGGCGCGTATCCAATTGGGCGCCAGCCGCTCACCATAAATGTTGAAGGGCGTCGTGAACCGGCCCGCGACGAACGTCATGTAACGATTGGCAATATAGTCAATCTGGCCGTAGGTCATTCCGTAAGAGATGGTGCCGTTGTAATCGCCCTGGGCGTTCTTGCTGAAAGTGTCAGAGTACGAGCCTTTGGCTTCCACCAACCACTTGTCGCCGAACGGCAGCAGCAAGACTGGACTAACCGCAGGAGCGTCCTGGTACTGGCCGGCCGTGACACGGGTGAAATAGGCGGTTGAGCCGGTCAGGATAGGGACGGCTTTAAACCCGTCATCCTGGGCTTGCAACGCCAGCGAAAATAAGAAACAGAGACCGAGCAGAGCCGCTTTCGCGACGATCCTGGGCCACCTTACAAACCTGCACATAAGCGTTCTTTCCTGTGAAATGCAGTCAAACGTATCCCGGAAGGCCCATTTATATCGGCAAAAGCGCTGAGGGGACAAGAGTACCGAGGTAACGGCTGTTCAATTCCGGATTTGGGGCATGTATTTACGGAGAAGGTAAGCTTCCGTTGCTCCGGTCAGCCGCGGCACGCTGAACCGACCATAAAAAAATGCGCCCAACACTTCACACGGGAAATCGAATCCCTGTCGAAGGTTGTTCAGCGGCCGCCGGCGAAGTTGGGCCGCCGTTATATCATTGTGCCTTCAGAATATTGAGAGAAGTCGGAGAGGGATTGCATGCCGCGTTACGAATATCGCAACATTCAGCCGCTGCCAGCGGCGGAAAAAGCGTTTCTGGACTGGATACAGAAGCTCGATGAGCAATTTGCCAATCGAAATATCGAGCATCGCTGTATCGTTGTTCGCGACGCGCTGCATGAACTTTACCTGGGCCGACCCTATGCCGATCCGGCGCCCAACGCTCCGCTAGCCGAGCAGGCAATGGCACACAGCTTTGATCCGCGGAACGCTTCCCTGGAGCCTGAGTATTATGGCGACGTGGACGGACAGAAATACGCAGAGCGCAAACCATTGATCTGGTTCTGGATGATGTTTGACCGCTCGCCCGTTGGCATCAATCACTGGCTGGGGTTCCGCGTGCGCGCCATGATTGCCAAACACGTGCTGAAGCACATCGGCAAGAACGTAAAGATCTTTCATGGCGTAGAAATTTCTTACGGCTACAACCTGACCATCGAAGATAATTGCGTGATCCACAAATATGTGTTGTTGGATGATCGCGGCGAAATCGTGATCCATGAAAGCAGCTCAATTTCCGATTACGCCAACGTTTATTCCCATGATCATGACCTGAATGACGGCATGATCGTCAGCAACCGGAAGACGGAGATCGGCCCGCGAGCCCGCGTCACGTATCACGCCACGGTGATGAGCGGTGTTCGGGTTCATGAACACGGTTTGCTAGG
>DATCAX010000292.1:0-3461 GCA_036512375.1 Candidatus Angelobacter sp.
TTCAGCGAGCGGAAACACATTGAAAGAACGGGACGCCGGATGCATCTGCTGCTGTCAGTGGAAGAGGGTAGTTGTGCCCTTTGCAATCAACAGTTGCTGCCGAAATGCTCCTTTGGGCATTTGTGAGGCTAACGAACTGCCCTCAGCGGGCGAAGAGTTCCTTGGAAGCCAAACCGTGAATCCGTTTCCAGCCCCCGCCACATCGCACCCAGCGTGCGGATTTCCCGCACTGGGCGCACCTGTTTGCTTAGTGCCAAGAGTTATGTGGCCTATCGTACTGGAGCGACTTTCGCACCTGACCATCGACGGAGCTGGTAGTTGTTAAACAAACCAAGCCGGTCATATAGCCATTCGCTACTCCACCGCGTCCAGCCGAAGCCTTTGCGGCCCCGGGCACGCATCAAATGACGCCGTACCTTCTCCTCTACCCAGCGTTTGACCACTCCAAAACAAATGCTCGAATGACCGATCCGAAAGTAGTTCACCCAGCCACGCAAAATCGGATTGATTTTCGCAATCACAATCTCTACGGGCCAACTGACATGCTGGCGGAAGACCTCCCTGAGCTTTTCAAACAGCGCTGTCCGCTTTTTCAGCTTTGGCGCATAGTAGGGCCGCCACTTCCGCTGAAGACTCAGTACACGCCGATATTCAAAACCCAGGAAAGTGAAGCTCTCTCCCTTTTTCAGATCCACCATCCGACTCTTGTCCTCGTTGATCTCAACGCGGAGCTTCGCGAACTCCTCGCGCAGCCGTCTGTCTATCGCCTTCACCAGCCAGTCACTCCGCCGTTCGGCGTCAATCAAGATCACCATATCGTCCGCAAAACGTGCATACTGGACGCTGGTTGACTTGCCCCTTCGCGTGGTATCTACCGCCTTCTCCAGCATCCGGTCTACCTCATTCAGATAGAGGTTACTGATCAACGGTGAAATCACACCACCCTGGGGAACGCCTTTCTTCCCAGTCGCCTTCAGAATCATCTTGAGCAAATGCATCACCGCATCATCATGGACCCTTCGCGCCACTTTCTCTAACAGCAGCGAGTGCTGCACGTTATCGAAATAGGAGGCTAAATCCAAATCAATGATGCGCGTCTTCTCTTCGACGATCGCTCGGGCTACACGGGCCACGGCTTCATGCGCCGTCCGCTTCGGTCGATATCCAAACGACCCTGCTTGGAAGTCAGCTTCGAAGATCGTCTCCAGGATGAGCTTTAACGCCCCCTGGACCACGCGATCACGGATGGCGGGAATCGACAGGACGCGGACTTTCTTTCCCCCGTCCTTTGGAATCTCCTTCTTCCGTGCCGGCATGGGCCGATACGTGTTGGTAACTAATTCATCCCGAATCTGCACGAGAAAACCCTCCGCTCCTCTTTCCTCGATGGCTTGAAACGTGATCCCGTCAATACCCGGTGCCCCGTCATTACTTTTCGCCATCCGGTAGGATTCCCGTAGAGTCTCCATCTTGCAGACGTGGACGTATAGTCCCCAGAAACGCCAAGACGGTTCTGCCTTCGCCTTGACATATAGACTCCTTCTCAGGTCCTGCAAACTGATGGGCGCTTTTGTCATCTCACCCTTGCCTCCCTTTTTGTTAGAGCCGCTACAAACAGCAGGGCCTCTTCGCTCCACGGCGGAGCGTGTCAACGACTTTGAGACAGTTGTCGTGAGAGTTTAGTGTCTAACGGCTTGGCTGCAGTGGTGGTTGAAGGGGGCGGTGGAAAAAGCCGCTCCGAGGAAAAGTCCAAGAGCAGGACTTTCCCACCTCGCTTGGAAATCCCGCAAGAGCCGCGGGATTCCCACTTCTTCCACCACCCCTGCGGCTACGGTTAATTTTGAAATAACGAAAGAACGACTAGAGACAGTGACTACACGCGTCCCACTTGATTTCCTATACGGCGGCGAGTTCTTCTTTGGACGACTGTGGTGTTGGCGTTGGTGGGTTGATCCAGACTGCTGTTGGCTGGGGTGGGTGCTTTGGCCGTGCGTGGGTGAAGCGTTCAGGATTACGAAAATAGGCGTTGTCGAGCACGTTCTGTCGCTGCTCTATGACCTGCGTGGCCATGCCGTAATGGAGCATATCCGGTGTCAGCAGCGCGATTCCGCTGTGATGGTGTTCGTGGTTGTACCAGGGGAAGAAGTGCTGGCAAAAGCCACGCGCGTCCTCGATGGATCCGAATCGGTCGGGGAATTCGGGCCGGTACTTGAGAGTTTTGAACTGGCTCTCCGAAAATGGATTGTCGTCTGAGACGTGAGGTCGGCTATGGGTTTTAGTCACCCCCAGATCGGCTAGCATCAGCGCCACCGGCTTGGAGGTCATCGAGGTTCCGCGATCCGCGTGTATGGTCAGAGAGCCTGCAGCGATGCCCTGTTTCTCGCAGGTTGCCGCGATCAGCCGTTTGGCCAACTCGGCAGTTTCGCGCCCGGCTACCATCCAGCCCACCACGTTGCGGCTGAAGATATCGAGGATGACGTAGAGGTGGAAGTACGTCCACTTGGCTGGCCCCAGCAGCTTCGTTATATCCCAACTCCAGACTTGATTAGGCCCAGTGGCCAGGAGCTCCGGCTTAGTGTACTGCGGATGCCGAAGTTGGTTGCGACGCTCCTTCAGTTCGCCGTTTTCAGCCAGGATGCGATGCATGGTGCGTATCGAGCAGAGATAGATGTTCTCGTCTAGTAGCGTGGCATAGACCTCCGCTGGAGCCTTGTCACGGAAGCGCTCGGAGTGCAGATGATCGAGCATGGTCTGCCGTTCAGCAGCAGTGAGAGCCCTCGCCGGCGTGGGGCGTACCTGGCGCGGAGCGGACGGCAGCATGCGCCGATAGAGCGACGCACGCGGCACCCCGAGGGCGCGACAGGCAACCGCTTTACCGACGCTGTCGCCCAACTCCAGAGCGGCGCTCATCAATTCTCCTCGTCGATCTGGATGTTCGGAATCGGGTTGCCCAACAGCGCAGCCACTTTTTTTTGAACTTCGATGATCAACTCGGCGTTCTTCAGCTTCTTGGTCAGACGGGCAATGACGGCTTCTTGCTCGCGGTTCTTCTTGACCAGCGGACTGATAACTACTTTGGGGCCGCGCTTCTTGGGTGTGAGGGCATCGAGCTCTCCTTGTTTGCGTTGCCGCCTCCAGGTGCCCAGGTGCGAAGAGTACAGGCCTTCACGGCGCAACAAGGCGCCTATCGAGCCCGAATCTTGGGCCGCATCGGCCTGGTCGAGGATTGAGCGTTTATACTCCGCGGTGAAACGACGGCGAACTGGACGGGCGACCACTTCAGAATCAGGAACCAGAGGACGGATGGCCGGCGGCGCGGCGCCCGCTGCATTGGCAGCTTCTCCGCTACGCTCCGAAGCTGCCAACGCAGCGGAAGAACTGCTTGTCTTGCTTGTGCTCATCAAAGTGAGATTTCTTTCCCCGCCCTACAGTAATTGTTGAGGGTCTACTTGTCTCACTGA
>DATCAX010000293.1:0-3112 GCA_036512375.1 Candidatus Angelobacter sp.
GCAGCATGTCGTTATTCATGCCGGTCACCTGCTGGACGTAAAGACCGGCAAGATTCTCGACAGCGTAACCGTTGTGATCGATGGTGAGAAGATCACCAACGTATCGGGCGGAGGCGGGGCGCAATCAGAGAACCAGGGAGGCGCTCGCGTAATCAACCTGCCCAATGCCACGCTGCTCCCCGGATTGATCGATGCTCACACGCACCTGACTTTCGATCCCAATTTTGGCTACCAGGAGTTGGGAATCTCAATTCCCAAGGAAGCGTTGATCGGCGCGAAGAATGCGCGCATCACGCTTGAAGCCGGTTTCACCACTGTGCGTAACGTGGGCGCCAGAGGCTATACCGATATCGCGCTGCGCGACGCCATCAATGAAGGCATAGTCCCGGGCCCACGTATCTTGGCCAGCGGTCCAGCGCTTTCCATCACCGGCGGCCATTGCGACCAAAACCTGCTGCCTTATGAATGGCACGCCAATTCTGACGGCGCGGCTGACGGCGTGGAAGGTGTGCAGCACAAAGTGCGCGAGATCATTAAATATGGCGCTGACGTAATCAAGGTTTGCGCCACCGGCGGGGTGCTTTCCAAGGGCGACGACCCGCGTGCTTCGCAATATACGCTGGAAGAAATGAAGGCCATTGTGGCCGACGCTCATCGCCTGGGCCGCAAAGTGGCGGCGCACGCGCATGGCGCACAGGGCATTGCCTGGGCGGCCGAAGCCGGCGTCGATTCCATTGAGCACGGCTCTTACATTGACGATGCCGGCATTGCCATGATGAAGAAGAACGGCACGTATCTTGTGCCGACTCTGTATCTGGCCGACTGGATGCGCGAGAACGCTGCCAGAATCGGCTTGCCCGCGATGTATGCCGTGAAGATGAAAGACGTGACCGCCGTAAGCCGCCAGAATATCAAGAAGGCATTTAACGCCGGGGTAAAGATCGCGTTCGGTACCGACGCTGCCGTTTACCCGCACGGCTTGAACGCGCATGAGTTCGCCGTGTACGTACAGATTGGAATGACGCCGCTTCAGGCCATCCAGACCGCCACGGTAAACGCCGCTGACTTGCTGGGGTGGTCCAAGATTGGATCCATTGAGTCTGGGAACTTCGCCGATTTGATTGCCGTGAACGGCGATCCCCTTAAAGACGTCACACTTCTGGAAAACCCGGTCATGGTGATGAAAGGCGGCACCGTTTACAAGCAGAAATAGCCTCGCGCCGCGGGAAGATGCGAACAATCGCTCTTCGGGCATGAAACGTCCTGACGCTCACGCCCAGACACGTACAAAGTCTAATTTAGATTGCAACGCCTTCTCTAATTCTGAAACTGTAGGGAGACTCTCGTGAAATCAATCTCGCTCTTCGCCTTGCTGATGGCATCTTTGACCGCATTAGCCCAGCCGCATCACGCGGCACCAGCCACCACTGGCAATGACAAGGTCTTCACATCGCTGGCAGACCAATATTTTGATAAGTACTACTTCAAGTTCAATCCATCGCAAGGCACGGCCGCGGGGTTTCATCAGTATGACAGCCAGTTGGAAGACTATTCCCGGGCATCGCTTGATCAGCAGATCACGACGCTGAAGAGTTTTCAAAAGGTGGTGGCGAAGATCGATCCGCAACAACTTTCACAGGCGGCCCGAGTCGACCATACACTCGTCCTGGATGACATCAATGCCCGCCTTCTCACTCTGGAAAATATCCGCCCGTGGGAAAAGAACCCGGATCAATATTCTTCCGGCATCACCAACTCTATTTTTGTGATCATGGCGCGCACCTTTGCTCCACCCGCCGAGCGAATAAAGTCAGTCATTGCGCGAGAGAAACAGGTTCCCGCGGTGTTCCAGGCGGCGCGACAGAACTTGAAGAACCCTCCGCCCATTTACGTGGATGTTGCCCTGGAACAGATTCCTGGCCTTATCAGTTTTTTCCAAAAAGACGTTCCGGAAGCGTTCAAAGATGTGAAAGATCCAGCATTGCTCGCGCAGTTCCAGTCCGCTAACCAGAAGGTGATGGACGAATTGAAAAGCTACGGACAATGGATGGAGAAAGAGCTTAAACCTCAGGCTCATGGCGACTTCCGTCTTGGCGCGGACAATTACAGCAAAAAGCTGCTGTATGACGAGGACGTCGACATTTCGTTGGCTCGCTTGCTTGAGATCGGCATGGCCAATCTGCGCTTGAACCAACAGGCATTTAAAGATACGGCGGCCAAGGTTGATCCGAACAAGACCCCGCGAGAGATACTGGCAGAACTGGAAAAGGATCACCCTGCGCCCGATAAACTTTTACAGTCTTTCCGCGATACCCTGGGCGGACTGAAAGATTTCCTGTCTCAGCACAACATCGTGAAGTTGCCGTCTGAGGTGTTGCCCATTGTTGAAGAGACGCCGCCTTTTGCGCGTGCACTCACCTTCGCGTCCATGGACACGCCAGGACCGTTTGAGAAAATCGCGAAGGAAGCTTTCTTCAACGTCACGTTGCCGGAACCAAGCTGGAAGCCGGAGCAAGTGGAAGAGCACATGGCCGGCTTCAATCGCGGGACCATCATTTCCACCGCAGTGCATGAGGTTTATCCCGGACATTACACGCAGTTCCTATGGGTGCCGTACGCGCCATCGAAGGTGCGCAAGCTCATTGGGTGCAGTTCCAATGCTGAAGGCTGGGCCCATTACAGCGAGCAAATGATGTTGGATGAAGGTTACGGTCGTACGCCGGGGGTTGATCAGGACCATGACACGGCATTTCTAAAGCTGCGTCTGGGCCAGCTTCAAGACGCACTGTTGCGCAACGCGCGCTTCATCGTGGGAATACAGATGCATACCGGGGTGATGACGTTCGACCAGGGCGTGGATTTCTTCGAAAAAGAGGGTTACCAGTCCCACATGAACGGGCTGCGAGAAACCAAGCGCGGCACTTCCGACCCCACTTATCTTTATTACACGCTGGGTAAGCTGGAGATCCTGAAGCTGCGTGAGGATTACAAAAAGAAGATGGGCACTGGCTTCTCTCTGGAAGAATTTCATAATGAGCTGCTGAAACAGGGCTTTCCTCCCATCAAACTGCTCCGGCAGGTGATGCTGGGCGAGAATAGCCCCGTACTGTGA
>DATCAX010000294.1:0-3771 GCA_036512375.1 Candidatus Angelobacter sp.
GCACGGAACGCGAATAAACGATGCCGCTCAGCGAGATCACGGCGATGTCCGTGGTGCCGCCGCCAATATCCACCACCATATTGCCGCTCGGCTCGGTGATGGGCAGCCCGGCGCCGATGGCGGCGACCATCGCCTGCTCCACCAGATGGACTTCACTGGCTTTGGCTCGATAGGCTGAATCCATCACGGCTCGTTTTTCCACCTGCGTGATTTCAGAAGGCACGCCGATCACGATGCGCGGATGCACCAGCATCTTGCGGTTGTGCGCCTTCTGGATGAAGTAGTTCAGCATTTTCTCCGTGACTTTGAAGTCAGCGATCACGCCGTCCTTCATGGGCTTGATGGCCACGATGTTTCCCGGAGTGCGGCCCAGCATCTCTTTCGCTTCCTTGCCCACGGCCTCCACTTCTCCAGTGTTCTTGTTAATCGCCACAATGGAAGGCTCGTTCACGACAATGCCCTTGCCCTTGGCATACACCAGCGTGTTGGCCGTCCCCAGATCGATCGCGAGATCGCTGGAAAACATGCTGAACAGCGAGCGCAAATTGTGAATGCGCGAATTCTCTGACTTAAAACCGTTTTTCGACATACCAGATTCTTTCTTCTATTTAGTAACTTCGGTAAGAACACGAACCAGCTTTAGGCGGCGGACCAATCCTTGTCCTAAACGCCCCGGTCTTCTTGCTCAATCTGCTCTGGGGAACTCTTACTGTGATACAAAAACCAAAACGGGGCAATAAGCGATTCTACTGTATAGTGACCTGCCTGGATTGAGTATTCACCTTGCCTTTTTCGTTCTGTGCCGTAACCGTAATCAAATTTTCCCCGGTGGGCAGCGGATTCGTGAAGTGCCGGAACGCGCCATCACCTGCTACTACCGCTTCCTGCCCATTTACCATTACCCGGGCATTTGGCTCGGTGTGCCCTTTCACTTCGATCACGTGACCCATCTGCACGAAATCTCCCAATTCGAGCGCCAGAGACCCGGTACCTTTGGGTACGATGGTGAAGCGGTAAGTTTCACTTTCGATCGATTCTTTCCCATCCTGTCCAACCGACCGCACCTGCCAATAATAGGGGACGCCTTCCTGAAGGTTCGTAACCAGAACCTGCGTTGCCGCCTTCTTGTCATCCACCCCCGGGCCTGTAAACGACGCGTTCCGGCTGATCTTAATATGGTATTCCCGCACGTTATCCACGGGGGCCCAGGAGAAGTTCACTCCCTTGGCCGCTGGATCCACGAACACATTCTGCAGCGGGGCCGGCGAAATCAGTGTGGGCGGCTGTAATTCCTTGCTCTTGAGCATTTCCTTGGAATTGCTGCTGAATGACGCCTTGGTGAAACTCTCCAGGGGAAGCGTCTGCCCTTCACGCGTTACCTCACCCGAGCCCTTCTTTACCAGAATCTCATGGTGGTCGTTGGGAATGTCGTTATTCACTTCCGCGGAACTATCTGAAGCGATGGTGACGGTGGCGTCGCTCACAATCACCTGTGACTTGGACCCGTTGGCCAGCGTGGCTGTAGCCAGGTAGACCTTTCCTGTGGTCACCTGTACTGCCACCTTGGTCTGCTGCGCCGCGTTCACGGAATTCTCCTGAATGGTGATGAGCGAACCTGGCTTCACGGTATAGTTGGTCCCGTCCGTGAACACGACCTTAGCCATCCCTTCAGGAGAGGTCTGCACGACGTCGCCTCTTTCCAGCGCCAGGGTGTAGTCCGCCACCACCCACGCGTTGGTGCTCGCCTTGCGCACCCGCACGTTGCCATCGATATTGGTGAAGTGCGCCTGCTGGGGGCCGGGATCCTGCGCTGATCCGGAGCCGCCTCCGGCGTTTACTCCCACTTTGTTGAGTAGTTTTCCCAGCCCGATCTGGCCCGCAAGAACTACCTTGTTTGCTGTCTCAGGAAAAGCAAAATACATCACCACGCTGGCAAGCAGCAGTACTGCCAGAATCCCCATGAGCACGCTGCGATAGGTGATGGTGACGTATGAAATCTGAAATGCGGATTTTCGCTTTTGCGCCACGGACTTTAAATGTGGGGAGTTACCGGTGGCTACAGAGTACCACAATGCTTTGCAGCCGTCCGACGGACCCCTTGATCCCTGATTAAGGTCTTAGGATTGTTTTCACAACTCAAAACCCTCGTCAAATCAGTAATTAAAGCAGAAACCGGGCCACCTGACAGTAGCCATGTTGGTTCCGGGAGTGACCATAGGGTCATGCACCTGCCATTCCTCTCGACTCAGATTGCCTAAACCGGCTCTGATGCCGCAAAATTAAATCATGCCATCTACGACCGGATCCCGTTCTAAAGTGCTCGCGGCTTTACTCGGACGCATTCAGGCTCACACTGCAAGAATAGGAATTATTGGCCTCGGCTACGTCGGACTGCCCCTGGCTCTCCTTTTCAATGAAGCCGGCTTCCCCGTGACCGGATTCGATATTGACCCGGAAAAGGTCAAGGCCCTGAACAATGGCCGGTCGTATATCTACCGCATCCCGAAAACGGAGATTGAAGCTGCCGCCGCCAAGGGCTTCTGGGCGACTGATGAATATGCCCACGCCAAAGACATGGACGCTCTCATCATCTGCGTACCCACGCCGCTCAACGAGTATCACGAACCCGACCTCAGTTATATTCGCGATACCGCCAAAGCACTGGCGCCGCACGTTCATGCCGGTCAATTGATTGTTCTGGAGAGCACTACTTATCCCGGTACGACTGAAGAGGTGCTGGTTCCGGTGCTTGAGGCCGGCAATAAAGCCAACATCAAAGCCGCACGCACCGACCAGGATGATCTAAAGACAACGTTTCTGGTGGCGTTCTCACCTGAGCGCGAAGACCCGGGCAATGACACCGTGGCACGCAAGGATATTCCCAAAGTTGTGGGCGGCGTGAACCCTGCGGCTTCAGAAATTGCCGGGGCCATTTATAACTCGATCTTTAATCGCGTGGTCCCAGTCTCGAGCCCGGCCGTGGCCGAGATGACCAAGTTGCTGGAGAATATTTATCGCTGCGTGAATATCGCGCTGGTGAACGAACTCAAGATGCTCTGCCTGCGCATGAACATTGATATCTGGGAAGTGATCCGTGCTGCCTCTACCAAACCCTTCGGCTTCCAGCCGTTTTATCCCGGGCCAGGGCTCGGCGGACACTGCATCCCCGTGGATCCTTTTTATCTTTCCTGGAAGGCCAAGGAGTTTGATTTTCACACGCGCTTTATCGAACTCGCCGGCGAGATCAATTCCGCGATGCCGTATAACGTGGTCGATGCCGTGACGGCGGCACTCAATCGCCACAAGAAGGCGCTGAATGGATCGAAAGTCCTGGTGCTGGGCGTGGCCTATAAGCGGGATATTGACGACCTGCGCGAATCGCCCGCGCTCACGATCATTGAAGAGTTGCAACACCGCGGCGCCGACGTGGCGTACAACGATCCGTATTTCCCCAAGGTCGGCCGCGGCCGCAAATACAACCTGCAAATGACCTGCGCCCCGCTGGAGAAGCTGGGCCAATACGATTGCGTCCTGATCGTGACCGATCACACCGACTACGATTACAAAAAGATTGTTCAGGAATCAAAGTTGGTGGTGGACTCGCGCAACGCAACGAGGGGGATTCAGTCAGAGAAGATTGTGCATTGCTAGGAAAGCCAGCATTTAGCAATTAGCCGTTAGCAATTAGCCAAAACAAAATCAGCCACGAATCAACGCGAAAACGCGAATCTAATTTGATTCGTGTTCATTCGCGAAATTCGCGGCTGATTT
>DATCAX010000295.1:0-3703 GCA_036512375.1 Candidatus Angelobacter sp.
CTGCAACACTTTGTGGGCAACATGCCTTCGGAGGCCAAGCGGGGTAAGCAACGGATCGAGGCGAACCGATATAAGCGATGGCAGACGGTCAAATATGTTGTGCTGATCGCCGGGCTGGTTGCCGCGTGTTTCGGCTCAATGGCGATTGGCTGGCTGGATCCTTTCAGTTTGCTGGTGCGGTCTATTGGACTTGCGATTTTGCCGGCATTCAACTTCGTCGTGCGCGTGGTGCTGACACCGCTGGAAAACAGCCACATTACGGCGATCAAGGCGACGGGCGGAACGATTCATGCCGTGCTGCAGTTGCTGGTGCTGGACTTCCGACAGGCACACTTTGCGCAGGGGTTGGTGCTGGGGATTCTGTTTATTGCGATTCTTGGGGCGAGTCTGCGCGTGACGCGGCTATGGTGCCGCTCGATTTGCCCGTTGGGCGCGCTGCTGGGCGCGGTGTCGCGATGGAGCGTGCTGGGACTGCATAAGGACGCTGATAGCTGCGACAAGTGTAACCGCTGCCTGTTGCACTGCCAGGGCGGCGACGATCCCATCGGCGGCGCGCCGTGGCGCAAGGCTGAGTGCCTGATGTGCATGAATTGCGTGGGAAGCTGTCCGCAGAATGGCCTGGAGTTCCGCTTCTTCCGCAAGGAGAAAGAGGTTGCTTCGCCTGATCTTGGACGGCGCCGAACATTAACCGGGCTGGCGGCAGGAGCAGCGGCGGTTCCGCTGATGCGCGCCAATACCGGAATGGGCAAGAGTCGGCACGAACGACTGCTGAGGCCGCCGGGCGCGCTGGACGAACCGGATTTTCTCTCACGGTGTATTCGCTGCGGCGAGTGCATGAAAGTTTGCCCGAACAACTCGCTGCAACCGACGCTGGACGAGGCGGGCCTGGAAGGTCTGTGGACACCGACACTGGTGCCGCGCATCGGCTACTGCGAGCCCAGTTGCGTGCTCTGCTCGGAGGTGTGCCCGACAGGCGCGATCTGGCAGATTACGCCGATGGAAAAGGGATGGGTAGTGGGCGTGGGCCAGCAGAGCCAGCCGGTGCGGTTGGGAACGGCGTTTTACGACCGCGGGCGCTGCCTGCCATGGGCCATGGCGACCGATTGCATTGTGTGCGAGGAGTGGTGCCCGGTTTCGCCGAAGGCGATTTATGTGGAAGAAGCGCAGGTGATTGACTCTGCGGGTAACACGAAGACGCTGAAACAGCCACGCGTAGATCCCAGCCGTTGCGTGGGCTGCGGTGCCTGCGAGTATGCCTGCCCGCTGCAGGAGCATCCTGCGGTGTACGTGACGAGTATTGGCGAAAGCCGTTCGCCCAGCAGCCAGATTCTGCTTAATCGAAAGTAAAGGAGAACGTTCAAGAAATGTTGCGCTCTAGAAGATGGGTTTTGGTGACAGCGGCGATTGCGATTGCAATTGCAGGGGCCGGTACTGGATGCAAGAGGGCCAAGGTCGATCCGTTTCCGGCGTCCGGAGCAGTGGCGGGTTGGGACAAGACCAGCGACTCGCGCGTGTTTGCGGCCAAGGACCTTTGGCAGTACATAGACGGCGATGCCGAGCGATATATTTCGGCGGGCGTGGTTTCAACTTCGACCTCCGATTACAAGTACAAGGGCCAGTTGGAAGCGGTAGTGGACGTTTACACTATGGGTGACTCGGCGGGGGCCAAGAAGATTTTGGAGGCCGGGCAAGACAAGGACGCGAAGAGCGTGCAACTGGGCGATGCTGCCGTGGCTTTCGAGCAGAGCGTGACCTTCCGCAAAGGACCTTACCTGGTGCGCATTGTGGCGTACGAGGCTGCGCCGGATGGGCCGCAGGCGCTACAGGCGCTGGCGCACGGAGTAGAAGCGAAGTTGTAACTGTGCGGCCGGAAGCAAGGCCGCGTGAGTGAACACGAGGATTGCGATGCCGCATTGTCCTTTGAAGTTCCAATACGTGAGGCACAGGCTCTCTTCGCCCTCGCTGCGGATTCTGGACATCGGCTGCGGCAACAATTCGCCTTCGGTGACGAAGCGCTGGTTTCCAGGTTGCCATTACGCAGGCGCGGATATACAGCGCTACAACCTGAGCGGCGCAGATGATGCGGCGATGGACGCGTTTTACTTGCTGGGCGCGGATGGCTCAGGGTATGAGGCGATTCCGGATGGCAGCTTCGATTTTGTGATTTTGAATCACGTGCTGGAGCATATGGCGGAGCCGGGGCCGATTGTGGCGACGCTGTGCTCGAAGCTGAAGCCGGGTGGATATATATGGATTGCGTTCCCCTCGCTGCGCAGTTTAGGGCTGCCTTCATCGGTGGATGAGACACTGCAATTCTGCGACGATCCGACGCATGTTTTTGTTCCTGATGTGCGAGAGATTGCGAATGTGCTGCTGGCGAATGGAGTAAAGGTGCTGCATGCGGGGCGGTCGAGAGAAGGATTTTTTACGACGCTCGGGGATTTGGCGAAGCTGCTGAAGAGGTTGTTGAAGAAGATGATGACCGGCAAGTTTTCGGGTCGCGGGCTGTGGTACTTGCTGGGATTTGAAGATCACGTGTTGGGGCAACGCAGGGTGAGCTAAGCGCTGCGCCGCTGACGTGTATGAAAGTGATGGCCAAGATGAAAGACCGCCGTGAATTCCTGAAGAGTGCAGCCCGTGGGGTAGTGCTGCTGGGTTCGTCCGCCGTGGCGGACAAGTTTGCGTTGGCGGGCATGCTGGGCCAACCCGCGGAGAATGGCAAGTCTCGAGTGGTGGTGGCCAGGGACGCCTCGCTGCACGGCGCAGGTTCGCAGTTGAATGAGACGCGCGTGCTAGCCCTGCTGGACCGGGCGATGGCGAGCTATACCGGACGCGAGAAACCGCTCGAGGCATGGAAGAAGATCGTTCCGCCGAACATCCTGAAGGACAAGGTAATCGGATTGAAGGTGAACGGGCTGGGCGGCAAGGGGATCTCAACCCACGCGGTGTTAGTGTTGGCCATTTGCGAGCGGCTGCAACAGGCTGGCGTCGCCCCTGGCAACATAGTGGTGTGGGACCGGAACGCGCGCGATCTTGCGGCTTGCGGGCTAACGATCAATACGGATCGAAGCAAGGTCCGCTGCTACGGGAGCGATGTGGCGGGATTCGAGGAACAGCAGGAGCAATGCGGCCCGGTGCGCATCCGGCTGGCGAAGATTCTGACTCGCGAGTGCGCGATGGTCATCAATCTGCCTATTCTGAAAGACCACGACATGGCGGGGATGACGTTCTCAATGAAGAACATGTATGGCGCAGTGGATCGTCCCAACCTTCTGCATCCGAACAATTGCAATCCCGGCGTGGCGGATCTGAACTGTATTGCGGCAATCCGCGAGAAGGTTACCCTGACGATCGGGGACGCGATGTCGTCGGTGTATCAAGGTGGGCCGGTATTTCGTCCCGAACACATCTGGTATCCGAGCGCGCTGATTGTGGGCGAGGATCGTGTGGCCGTCGATCATACCGCGTGGCAAATGCTGGATCGCAAACGCGTGGAAGCGGGCCTGCCAACGCTGGATGCCGCAGGGCGCACACCGCGCTACATTGAAACCGCCGCCGATGCAACTCACAAATTGGGCGTCAACGATCCGCGGCTGATAAGGGTAATGGAAGTTTGATGGAGAGGAAGACCATGGGCGGGGAGACCGAACCGACGACCGGCAAGAACGCGACGGCACCCGCGGCGCAGATGACGCGACGCGAT
>DATCAX010000296.1:0-5681 GCA_036512375.1 Candidatus Angelobacter sp.
AACCCAGCCGGACGGCACGATGCTGGCTTCCACGGACGACTCGCCTCCTCTGGGACACATTGCCGACAAGGCCACACGCGAGTGGATCTTTGCCTGGCTGAAAAATCCCCAGGCGTATGCGGCGTCGGCTACAATGCCCGACTTTCAATTCAATGACCAGCAGGCCTCCGACATCGCTTCATTCCTGATCGCCCAGAGCACCCCGTCGACGAGTACACCGCCAGATCGTGCCGCGAAAGTTACGCCCGTGAGGCTCGGCGCCGACGTGGCCCAGGAAAGCGCGAGCCTTTACGGCACATCCTTCTGCGGGAGCTGCCATGCGGTGCAGAATGCCGCCGGCAACGTTGTAGGCGGTGATCTGGGACCGGAACTGACTCGGATTGGCAACAAGGTGAATCCCGCATGGCTAAGCCGCTGGCTGAAAGATCCGCAGGCCTACGACCCGCGGACACAAATGCCGCGTTATCGGTTCGACGAAAAGCAGGTCGCTTTACTCTCCAGCTACCTACTGAACAAAAAGGATGATTCTTTTCAGTCCAATGTGCACTTGCCGCCTTTCGATGCCGCCAGTGCTGCTCGAGGAAACAAGTTGGTGGGCGAATACGGCTGCGCTGCCTGCCATCAGATCAACGGCGTGAAGCCTCCCCAGAACTTTGCTCCTGACCTCTCACGCATCGGCAGCAAACCTCTGGCGCAGATTGCTTTCACTCCCGGCATGGAAGAATCTTTGCCGGAGTATATTTCCGGCAAAGTCCATGATCCGCGGGCGTTTGGCCCTGGCCTTAAGATGGCGAAGTACACGCTTACTGACGCGCAGCTTGAGGCAATGACCACAGCCCTGCTGGCGCAAACGGACCGAGCCTGGACCCTGGCCAAAGATATGATCCGTTCTGCCGCTCGTCCTTCGAACTACCACCCAGGCGGTGACGCAGGGCGACTGATGGAAGAACTCCGGTGCCAAAGTTGTCATGCCATCAATGGCAATGGTGGGGACATGGCACCCGACCTGACCCGCGAGGGCAGTGCCGTGCAGTCCGCCTGGCTCACGGAGTTCATGCGCAATCCCAACACCTTGCGGCCTGCCCTGATCCGAAGGATGCCAAAATTCAATTTAACCACCGCCGAAAACAAGACTATCTCTGACTACATTCTTGCGGCTTACCAGGCCCCAGGCTTTGATTCACAAGCACTGGACCAACATACGCTGGATGCCGGCGCCGCGGGCCGAGGCAGGGAATTGTTCTATACCAAATACGCCTGCCAGTCGTGCCACATTGCTGACTACAAAAAGGACAAGGGCTACGTGGGGCCGCCGCTGGCGGCGGTGGGGAATCGCAGACCAGCGGTTTGGACTTACAAATTTCTCAAGAACCCTCAGGATGTTGTTTCCGAAACGTCCATGCCCAACCCCAACCTAAGCGACAATGACGCCCGGGACTTGACTGCGTTTCTCATGACGCTCAAAGCCAAAGAGAATGGAGGTGGCAAGTGAAGTTCCTCAGCATCGTGTTTCTCGCTCCATGGATCTTGCTGGCCGGTTGCAGACACTCCACTCCACAATCGCTCAAACCCGCAGCTTACGGAACGCAAATCGCTGAAGTCAGTGGCGGCAAGCAACTGGCACAGGTCGGATCCACGTTACTACAACCGCTGGTCCTGCAAGTAAATGGCGGAGACGGCAATCCTGTTACCGGCGCTCTGGTCACGCTCCGTGGTGAGGGCGTGCAGTTCACACCAGCGCAGGCGTTGACCGATTCCAGCGGCCAGGTAACGGTTGCAGCGCAACTGGGATACAGTCCGGGCGATTACCAGTTGACCGCGGAAACGCCAAAATCAGGTGGAGGCAATGCAAGCCTCAGCCTGCGCGAGATTGCTCTGGGTTACGAGCAGACGGTCGGCAAAACTGTGAACGACAAATACTGCATCCGCTGCCATGATCCGGAATCAACGCCGGAACGTGTTTCCAACCTCGACAATCTTTCACCCGCGCCGCACCAGTTCACTGACGGCGCCACTTTGAACCGCATGTCCGACGCCGATCTTACGTCTATGATCGCCCACGGTGGACCCGCGCTGAACAAGTCGCCACAAATGCCAGCGTACGGCGCAACGCTGAAGCCTTCGGAAATCAAGGCTATGCTTTCCTACATCCGCACCATCGCAGATCCCCCGTACCACATACCAGGAGTGAAATATGGGAAATAAATTACTTGTTCGTGCGTTTGTTCTCGCGCTCGGGCTTTGCAGCCTTCCTTGTTCAGCGCAGGTGCTGTCACTGGGCAAGGTCACGGACCCGGTATCGAAGCGGCTGCAAAAGCAATATTTTCCCCAGCTCCAACAGATTTCGACAGAGACCACGACGATCCATTTCCCGTATCCGTTCTATTTCAGCCAGACGCTGGATATCGACGAAGCGCGGCAGAAACAATTGCCGCAAGGTTCCATAAGATTCGACCAGTTCAATGGCCGAACAGTCCTGGCCATTTCCGGAAACTACTACATCTCCTATTCATCCAGTCAGCTAAATAGCAACCAGCGTGCGCGTAAAACCTACCAGGATGTAGTGCTGCCGCTGCTTAAAGCGGCCGTCATGCGTGTGGACCGCAGCGTTCCCTTTGAAGCATATGCTTTCGAGGTTTCTCATCACGTTCGAAACAAAGTGTTGAAGGTCAACACCGAGGGCGCCGAGAACTTGATGATCCTGGTCCCACGAGCGATTGCAGAGCGGCTGGTGAGTGCAAAGGATGCGGAGTCGCAGCAAAGCGCCCTGTTGGAAAGCGAAGTTTACCTGAACGGTGAGCCGTTCACGCTCTGGCTGACGGGAGACGACGCACCCGACGACGTAAAAGACCATTATCTGGCGCGGCATGGTCATAGCGATTCAACCAAGACTTCATTGACCACCATCGAACCGGTTGAACCGGGGACGCTGGTCAGTTCGAACCTGGTTGCGGAATCTGACCTGGCCAGGACTGTCCGGGAGCGCAGGAACACGCCCCATGACATTTCTCCGGCAATGCTACAGAAGCTGCAGACGACCTACGACTCAACCTTGTAACGTCTGGTTCCTGGGCTGAAACAAGAAGCGCACTTCGTCGACTACGCGCCACCATCGTTTATCGCCTTCCATAATGGAGCATATCTCCAACTCAGCATGAATACTGATCTGGAACAACCCGCGGGGGCGTCGCAATATCGCATTAGCGCCATGGCCTTTGAGAGCCACATTTCTCATGTGCTACGCCCGGTGGCAAAATACTTCCATGACAACCCGCAGTTTGATGGCGTGGATTTCACCACAACGGTCCACCAGTCTGCCCAGCCCAGCAGCATGTCAGTGGAGTTTGTAGTTCCGTTTTCCGCGCTGGTTTGCTATGAGAAGTATGACTGCACCGGCCAGGAGTTGATTAGCCGCAGCATCGTGCTTATCAACGGAGAAAGAGTAACTTTGGACCTGCAGCGGGCTGAAGTGGATTTTTCCGCCAAATAAAATGGGATCCGTGGGCTCCTGCCGCCAGGAAGCTTTAAAGAAGTTACATCCCTTTGGCAGGAGCTAACTATTTTTTGAGATCTTGAGACTTCTGGAGTCGACCAGAAGCACGACTTCCAAATTGGGGAACATGCCAAATTATTCAAACAAATTAGAATCCAAACGATTTGACAGACATCCAACCTGCTCGATAGGATTGCTTTTCGCATGACCACACTCCGCCAGATGCCGATGTGTACGAACAACTCATGTTGTCCGTGCACCTTGTTCCGCACATCTGGCGAGCGATATTAGAGCGACGATAGCTTAAGAAGTTCTCGAAGCCCACTCACCAGACGTGAGTGGGCTTTTTGTTATTGGTGGCAAAAGGTGCTGGCATGGCAAATCAAACGTGGATCACGGAGGACAAGTAAATGGCAGATCACGCGGTGGAAAAGAAAACAAGAACCCTCTCGCTCGATGGTTGGGCGGTGGCAATCGCTTTGCTGCTTGCGGCGCTCGTGCGGCTGGGCGTGCTGAAACATATTGGATGGTAATCAGCCCAAAATCGACAGGAGAATATGCAATGGCAACTTCTACAGCGGTACTCAGAGCAGAACCAATCCAACTTCCTAAAAGACTACTCGCCATACTGCCTGGAATCGGCCTGCTGACGAGTGTGGGCCTGGCGGGAAAGGTCCTGGAAAAATCGATCAACACTTACTCCAAGGCCCATCACCTGGTGGTACCCAACATCGAATATGTTCTTTGGGCGATACTGATTGGTCTTTTGATCTCAAACACAATCGGGGTAGCCGAAGTGTTCAAACCGGGAATCGCCACCTATGAGTTCTGGCTCAAGACCGGCATCGTACTACTGGGCGCGCGGTTCCTTCTGGCGGACGTCTTAAAACTGGGCGCTGTCAGCCTCACATTAGTGTTAATCGAACTGATCCTTTCGATCGGCTTCATGACGCTTCTGGGTCGAGTCTTCGGGCTGAGTCCCAAACTGACTACTCTGCTCGCAGTTGGCAGTTCGATCTGCGGTGTGTCCGCGATCATCGCTACCAAAGGCGCCATTGAAGCTGACGACGAAGATGCCTCATTTGCGATTGCGGCGATCCTGGCGCTAGGTGCACTGGCGCTCTTCACCTTTCCTCCAATTGGACACTGGCTGGGCATGAGCGACCGCGTGTACGGCCTATGGGCCGGGACAGGCGTGGATAATACGGCCGAAGCAGTCGCCGCTGGCGCACTCTATTCCGACGCGGCAGCCAAAATCGCTGTGCTCGCCAAAACCACTCGCAATGCCATGATCGGCTTTGTAGTGCTTGGATATGCGCTTTACTGGGCGGCGCGCGACGGCCGTCAGGCTGTCGGCAATAAGGCGGCATTTCTCTGGCAGAAGTTCCCCAAGTTCGTCCTGGGATTTCTGCTGATCTCACTGTTGGCGAGCTTAAGCGTCTTCAATAAGGACCAGGTAAACAGCCTGGCGAATCTGTCGCGCTGGGCATTTCTTTTTACATTCGCCGGAGTCGGGCTTCGCATCAATTTCAAGGAGATGAAGAAGCAGGGAATTCGGCCATTCATCGTGGGAGCACTGGGGGAGGTCGTGATCGCGGCCATCACGCTGGGACTGGTGTTGGGGGCCAGCAAAATCGTGACCCTGTAACCAAGATCTGCGCAGACACAGGGTCTGGTGCCCTGGAAACAAGCCGAGGCGACGTTCGCGTGTTACATTTATTCCACGATGGATGCTGATCTTAAAAAGAAAATCCAGATAAGCTTGCTGGTCTTTGTGCTGATTGCGGTCATTCGGGTGGGGTTCATCTTTTATGCCCGACGAGATACCGGTGGCGGGCCCAAGAAGCCCGAGACCACATACTCATCCAACATGGATGACTATGTGACCCCGCACAAGATTTTTCCCTATGACGTCGAGTCGGCCAGGAAAGAGCTGGTTGGAAAGCCGCTGTGGGTAAAGACCGGAAACGTGCTGTCTTACTATCCCTATGATGTGGCCGCTCACAATGTGGACTTCAAACGGAAAGCCGGATTGCTGCCACCTGTGGCCAAGTTGCAAATCAAAGATGTGGTTCTGGCGCGCGACGCGGCAGCCCCCAAAGTCGGAGAGGTCACGGTAATCCAGAAGAAGATTATGGCTGTTTTTGAAAAGCCAGGTGAGCCGGGCACCTTTGCGGCTGCCTTCGGC
>DATCAX010000297.1:0-15718 GCA_036512375.1 Candidatus Angelobacter sp.
GCGCGGGACATCTGCTCCAGTTGCTTCAATGTGATGTTGCTCAAACCGAGCAGGCGCGTGCGGCCGGCATCGCGCTCTTTTGTCATGGCCTGCCAGACTTCGGCGTCCTCTTCGATCCACGCATAGCCCGAAGCCGGGCCATGCAGGACAAAGCTATCTACGTGGTCGGTGCCCAGATGCTCGAGTGAACTGGCCATGGATTGCGCAACCTGAACGGAGTGGGTGGCCGCAGGATCGTAAGGCAGACGGTGGTCCTGTCCACCCTGATAGGTGAATTTGGTTTGAAGAAAAAGGTCGGCGCGCGTGACCAGACCGGCGCGATAGACGGCAGCCAGCGCCTGGCCGACTCCGGCTTCAAAATAGTGGCGGCGCTGGTTGGCGGTGTCGATGGCGCGCAACCCGGAGCGGATGGCGAGTTCAGTGAGTGCAGGCGTGCGGTCTTCTTTCCAGGCTGTGCCGTAGAGAAAGTCTGGAATCGGGGGGCGTGCATTTGACATGGTACTTATTGTGGCATGAGTGGTTTTAAAGGGCGGGGATCGCGCGGTGTATGGGGGGTGGTGGGGAAGCACAAGGCACGGAGAAGAGCATTTGAATAGAGCGGCAAAGATTCGCACGATCATTGTCGATTTTTGTTGACGATTCGCTGTACATTCGCTATTGTTAAATCCGGCTGGGAGCAATCTGCTTAAGGGGCGCAACGGGGAACCGTTGCGTTTCGTGTTTTGGGGAAGTTTGCGACCCTCTGCCGATTCTCTCAGCCGATGCCGGAAATGGAGTGGGTGAGATGGGGTGGAATGGGGTGAAATGGGGGGTGGGGGTGGGGGTAGGGACGGAAATTGCCAGAATTGCAATCGCCGGAATTGAAAACGAAGGACTTGCCGCAGATTTGCGCGGACGATCGCGCGGGATCGGGAAACGATACCTCACCACGAATGAACACGGATCATACGGATCCGAGAAGTCGGGAAGACATTGAATTCAAGAGACCTTGGCAATCGGAACCACCAGAGCTATTTGCCGGGGAGCAGGCAAGAAGGATACTGAAGGGTATGGCGTCTGATAACAAACGAGGGGCGACAGGCCGTCCTGATCCGATGGTGAAGAGCTTTCTCGACTACTTGAAAGTGGAGAAAGGGCTGGCGCCGCTGACAGTTGACGCTTACGAGTCTGATCTGACCCAGTTTGCGGAATTTCTTGAAGCGCGACGCCGCGAGCTAGCGCAGGCGCGGCGGGAAGATGTGCGCGGCTTTCTGAGCCAGTTGTTTGCGAACGGAGTCAAAGACCGGTCAGTGGCGCGCAAGCTTTCCACATTGCGGCACTTTTACAAGTTCCTGCTGCTGGATCGGATCATTAAGCACGATCCCACGCTGGAGATTGACTCGCCGCGGCAATGGAAGGTGCTGCCAAAGTCGCTGGCAGCGTCAGAGATTGACAACATGCTGGAAGCGGCAGGGAAGCCGGGCGACTCCAAACTTTCTGCGGCACTGGCGCAACGCGACCGGGCGATGGTGGAAATGCTCTACGCCGGCGGGCTGCGCGTTACCGAGATCGTGAGCGTGAGGCTGGAAGACCTGAAACTGGAAATGGGACACGTGCTGGTGCGGGGCAAGGGCGACAAGGAACGGATTGTTCCCATAGGGCGCGCGGCGCAAGATGAGATACGCAAATATATCGGCGATGGCCGGGAAGCGCTGCTGAACGGGAAGATTTCACCCATGCTTTTTGTCCGGCGGGGCGGCGGGAGGCTGACGCGGCAGCGGGTGTGGCAGATGGTGAAGGAGGCTTCGGCTTCCGGCCGGCATGCCAGTCCGCATATGCTGCGCCATAGCTGCGCCACGCACATGGTGGAAAACGGAGCCGACCTACGCACTGTGCAGACGATCCTGGGGCACGCGGACATTTCCACCAGCCAGATTTATACGCATGTGGCGCTGGACCGGCTGAAAACCGTGTATCGGGAATTTCACCCGCGAGGCAAACGGACGAATACGGTGGCGAAGCCGTGAAACCAGCGGAGATCAAAGTGAGCAGCGAAATTCAGAAGGGCATAAGCAAATTTCTGGATTCACAGCGGGGAGAGCGGAATGCCTCTGCGCACACGTTGCGTGCCTATGGCAACGAACTCAAACGCTTTGCTGAATACCTGGGGCCGGATGGGCGATGGAAGGAAATCGATCACGTCACGATCCGAGGATTTCTCTCGCATCTGCATGGCTACGGACTGAGCAAGGTGTCTGTGGCACGGGGGCTGGCAGCGCTACGGTCAATGTATAAGTGGCTGGCGCGGGAGGGAATTGTTCAGCAGAATCCGGCCAAACTAGTGGCCTCACCGCGCTTGCCGAAGAAGCTGCCGCGCGTTCCTACGATGGAAGAGATCAACGGACTTTTGAACACTGAGATGCCGGAGACCGCCGCGTTCCCAGAACGAGATCGTGCGATCTTTGAGCTGCTCTATGGCTGTGGGCTGCGAAATTCAGAGCTGGTAGGGACCGAACTGGGCGATATTGAAGAAGCCAACGGGGTGATTCTGATCCGGGGCAAAGGGAAGAAGCAGCGCTATGTACCGCTGGAAGGCGCGGCGGCGGACGCTCTGACGGCCTATCGCGAAGCGCGACAAGGGGTGCTCAACGCGACGCGCAAGAACACGCGCCGGCTGTTCATCAATCAGCGGGGTGGCCCGTTGACCACGCGCAGTGTGCGCCGGATCGTGAAAAAGATAGCGGTGTCACGGGGATTGCCGCCGGACTTACATCCGCATACTTTGCGCCATGCCTTCGGCACCCACATGCTTACAGAAGGCGCCGATCTGCGGGCCATCCAGGAACTGCTGGGACATGAGCGGCTTTCGACAACGCAAAAGTATACGCAACTATCAATTAATCACGTGATGGCGGTCTATGACAAGACACATCCGCGGGCAAAGTAAGAGCTTCAGACTAAATCACTAAAGTCTATGAACCCTGTTTTTCCGCCGTGCTGATTTTGTTATGGCGCTGGAGGTAGAAGTTGTGCGATTCTTACTCTTCCCCAAAACTTCAGGAGATCAAGTATGCGCAGCAGAGGTTTGTTACTTCTTGTATTGCTAGCGGTTGCGGCACCGGCATTCGCGCAGCAGAGCGTAGCTGAGGCAGCAGCCCAGGCCAAGTCTAAAGCTGAAGTTTTCCCGCCGGATGCTCCAACACACGATCAGGTCATGACACTACTGGATCTACTCCAGGCACGCAGAAACATGTCATTGGTGATGGACGGAATGAAACAAGCGATGAAACAGGCCGCCGAACAGAGCTTCCGTGAACGAGTGCCGGACCCGACGCCGAAGCAACTGGAGGCATTGCGCGGGATGATCGATGGTGCGATGGGGGATATGCCTTTGGATGAAATGGTTGAAGCGATTGTCCCTATTTATCGCCGACACCTCACCAAATCCGATGTGGAAGAGATGATCCGGTTCTACGGCGGACCCACGGGACAAAAGGTCTTGCACGAACAACCACAGATGCTGCAGGAAAGCATGCAGGCAGGAATAGCGGTCCAGCAAAAACGAATGGACCAGATCAAGGCCAAGATCCAAGAGGGCGCACAGAAAATGGTTGAAGCCGACGAGGAAAAGAGTGGGACCCCGAAAAAGTAAGTGCCTGAAGCATTGACGCCTCGAGACGAGCATGCGCACAGTAACAGCGCGAGGAATGAAGAGATTAGTCTAGATATCGAACTTTTGTTAATCCATGAACCTGTTCGGAAACTACAGCTTTGGCATTATCTTTGTGGCGATCGCGGTGGTGCACTTCATCCGTCGCCGGCCTGACAACTATTGGTTATGGATCATTCTTATGGGCGGAGGCCTGGGCGCCCTGATCTATATTGCTGTTGAAGTGGTGCCAGACCTGGGATTACTGCGGCATTCGTTCCAGATATTTTCTCATCGCAAGCGAATCCGGCAACTGGAGATGATTGTGCTCGACAATCCTTCCGCAGGAAACTATGAAGAGCTGGCGGACCTTTATCTGGAGAAAAAGGAATATGTCAAAGCCAAAGAATGTTACGACCGCGCGATCTCGTCGCGGACCGATTCACCCGACCCTTTTTACCGGCGTGCGCTATGTGAGATGGAGTTGAATGATTTTCCTGCGGCTGTGACTGATCTGGAACGCGTAGTCGGAAAGGACCGTACTTATGACTATCAGCGCGCCGCCGGGCTGTTGGCCTACTCGTGGTCGCGCACCCATCAGGATGCGGAGGCGGCGAATCTATTTGAGAAAATCACGGAGACCTCCACGCTATCTGAAACGCAGTTCAACTATGCGCAATTTCTGGCGATTCACGGAAAGACAGGGGAGGCGCGGCAATGGGCGCAACGGATTCTGAATAAGAAAGCGACGATGCCTCGCTATTTGAAGAGACGCGAACGTCCATGGTTTCGCCGGGCATCGGCGCTGCTGAAAAAATTGCCGGCATAAGAGGCCGAGGGCAGTCACTGGGAGCCAGTCGACTGGTCGGCGTCGCAGTCCAAATTTACGGTTAAAATGATTTGAGTGGCCCTGTAGCTCAGATGGATAGAGCGACGGTTTCCTAAACCGCAGGTCGCAGGTTCGACTCCTGCCAGGGTCACCAGACTTCAGAAGGCTCTTCGATTGCACACAATGAAATTGTCGATGGCAATTGTGGGACTGGCGTTAGGGTGGAACGTGAGCACATTGGCATCCGCGCAGCCCGTGCCTGTCCGGCGGCAAAGTGCAGAATCAGCGAAGCACTCTATGGCTGAGGCGGCACCTGCGCCGATACCCGACGTGAAGGCGCTGGACCAGAATGGCAAAGCGCTTCATTTTTATAGCGACCTTGTACGCGGAAAAGTAGTTGCCATCAATTTCGTGTATACCACGTGCACCACTATTTGCCCGCCCCTGGGAGCGACATTCGGCAAGCTGCAGAAGAACCTGGGAGCGCGTCTGGGAAAAGACGTGTTTCTGATTTCAATCTCAGTGGATCCCGCAACAGATACGCCGGAGCGGCTACGCGCCTGGGGTGCACAATTTGGCGCCAAGCCGGGCTGGACGCTGGTTACAGGCGATAAAGCCGAATTAAATCGCGTGTTGCGCGTGTTTGGAGCGGATGCGGCTTCACCGGAAAACCATTCGCCCCTGGTCTTGATCGTGAATGATCGGGCGGTTCGGTGGAAGCGAGTGTATGGACTTGGCTCAACTTCGGCGCTTACGCGCTCGATTGAAGAGATGATGAATGCTTCATCCGTGAATGCTTTAGAAAGACACCAATGAGTTCTGATTGGGAGCCAGGAAAAGATGCTTCTTCACTTTATTGACATTCTGCGGCGAACCGGGTGGCGTGCCGCCGCCATGTGTTTGTTGTATGTTTTGCCTGGCGCATTGTTTGCCGGGCCGCTGACTCAGCAGGAAGCATGTGGCCGCAAGATCTACTTTCAGGGAACCACCTGCACTGGAAAAGAAATCAAAGGATTTGTGGGGGACCTTGAAGTCTCCGCGAAGCTTCAACCTTGTGCGAGCTGCCATGGCGCGGACGGCAAGGGCCGCGTTGAGAGCGGCGAGGCTCCGGGCGACATCACGTGGCAGTACCTCAGCGTTGCTTACGGGCACATGCACGCTAATGGACGGAAGCACGCTGCTTTTACACCGGCCTTGTTTGAACGCGCGTTGACGACAGGACGCGATCCCGCCGGCGGCAAGCTGTCCAGATTGATGCCGAGGTTTCGGATGTCGTCGGCGAGTTCCGCAGAGTTGGCGGCCTATCTCAAACGAATTTCTACCGACACTGATCCCGGCGTTGAAGCCGCGAGCATCACCGTGGGTAGCCTTGCTCCTTTGCAGGGCGACAATGCCGAGGCAGGAAGCGCGGTCAAAACGGTGTTGACCGCGTACTTTGACGACCTTAACCAGCGCGGCGGAATCTATGGCCGTCGCATCGTGTTGCGGTTTGCGGAATCTGGCGCGGACAGCGTCACGACGCTGAAGATCGCCAAGCGTCTTACCACCACACCGGTGCTTGCCCTGGTGGCTCCATTTGTCCCCGGATCAGAACAAAAACTGGCTGCGCTCGCGGAATCGAATCATACGCCTACGGTTGGATTGCTGGCGCTCTCCGTACCCAGCGAGCCTGCCAACCGCCAGGTTTTTTATCTCCTTCCCGGTTTTCAACAACTGGAGCAGGAGTTGGTCCGCTTTGCTGCGGTCCGGGAAAAAGCGGCCATGGAAAAAACAGTAGTGGTGATTGCCGATGACAAGCTGCAAACCGACGTGGCCGCAGCCATGCAGGCAACATGGAAAGAATTGAGTGTGGATAAGCCGCGTGAGTTTGTGCTCTCGAAGACGAACGGCGTAGAAATTGTTCGCGAGCTCCACAGCCAGGGAATAGAGAAAGTCTTTTTTGTCGGGGACGGAGAACAGCTTTTACCGTGGATTCAGGCCGCGGATCGTGCCGAATGGGCCCCGAGAGTTTTTCTGCTGGGTCCGCTGCTTGATGGAGAAATTTTTGCAGCTCCCGCGCGCTTTCAGGGCAGAATATTTGCTGCTTATCCGCAGTTGCAACCGGAAGTTGGAGCGGTGGACCAGTTCGACGATTTTCTCCAGCGTCACAAACTTGCCAGTGACCACCGGCTGGTCCAGATATCGGCATACTGCGCCGCAAAGGTCCTTGAAGATGCTCTAACTCGCGCGGGTAAGAACGTGACTCGTGAGAAGTTAATCTTAAGCCTGGAGCAGATGCGTGACTACAAAACCGGCTTGCTTCCCGGAATTACGTTTGGCGTAAACCGTCGCGTGGGTTCTTTCAAGGCTGAAATCGTTTGCGTGGACCTGGCGTCTCATTCTTTCCAGACGGAGTGCGGCAAGTCACAGAGTCCTGAATGATTCCGGCGCTGCTCATTGATGGGCAGGCTTTGCCGGAACATCAGTATAGTCCACGCCGATGGGGACGCTGAAACATTCCACCATCCGCGGGGAATCAATCAAGACGGGGACAATGTAGGTCCCGGGTTTTTCCAGGCGGCCGGTTGCTTCATAAATCCCTGGAGATTTTTCCTTGAGGCTGCGGTCTACGACCAGGACGGATCTGGGAGCTTTGCCGAAATTACTGAATGTACCCATCGGCGCGGCCATGCCTTCTTCATAGTAGAAGACGGCCTTGTCCGCAGCGTTGGCGATCACGACCGCATTTTCACCCGGAGCCTGAATCATGGTGGTAGTCAACTCATCAGCGGATGCGTGCGAAAACGCGCTGTGTCCCGCGGGGAGATCAACGGTGGAGACTGGCCCAGGCGCGCCGATTCGGTCAAGTGGAACCATTTCCATGAGATCACTATCGCGACGAACAACATAGGCCATCTGGTCAGAGAACGCGATCTGCTCCGGGGCGGAACTGATGCGCGCGGTTTGCGCCAAAGTATTGCGTGCGGTGTCGATTACGTGGAGCAATCCTTTCGCGGGATTGAGCGCAAAGCCAAAGCGGCCGTCGCCGAAGAACGCGATGCGCGCAAGTCCGGGCCCGGCTTGAAGGTGAGCGATGATTTCTCCGCGGTCGCCAATGGCAAGTATGCTTCCCGTGATCGTGGTGACATAAGCAGACTGCGCGGCGGCAGAGTATGCAACCGCAGACGCAGGCGACTGGGTCTTTACTTCGCTGGTCCGCTTCAGGCGGCCAACGTCAATGATGGCAACGGTTGCCGCGGCGGGGTCGGTAATGAATGCGAGGCGGCTGTCACTACTAATAGCGATGTCATGACGGCCAGCATGCAAAGGTATTCGCGCCATCGGGTTGAGGTTAGTGGCTGAAAGCACTGCAACGCCGGGTTCGGCGCCGGAGGAACTGCTCCAGAGATAGTGTTCGTCTGGCTGTAAGACAAGTTTTGCAGCACCAGAGATTTTCACTCTATGAACGATCATCCACGTTGCAGTGTCAATCATTACGATTTCCCCAGGCTGGCTGATGGAGACGTAGAGCCTGGACTGGTCAGAAGAGAGCACCCAGTCGTCGGCACGGCCCGGCAGTTCGATGGATGCCACCAGGCGCGGACGTCCCAGAGAAAATTGCGGATCAACCACATGGAGCGTTCGATCTTGATTCAGAACCAGCACGTAATAGTCCGTCAGGTCCAGCTCCGCCTGTTTTTCCATCAGGCTTTTGCGCAGGAATGCACGCACACGAGTGCTGCATGGGACCTCTTCCTGCTGGCGCAGGCTCATCCACATCGTTGGATGGAGTCCGGTCAAAGGAGCGCGAGTGGAGGCATCATGAAGCGACAGATGGATTCGCACGGCACGACCGAGCGTGGGCGCGGAGCCCGCCTGGTTCTCAAGCGGGTCAACTTCAAGTTGCAGCGAAATTCCGTCACGGGCAAGCGAGCGTTCCACCTTCTTCCACTGGTCGATGGCGGGTAATTGCGTGCCGGACGCATTGGTTGTGCCGAGCTTGTGTGCTGTTGCGAGCCCGGCTTGATTCGATTCTTCTGCCCGGATTGCGTTGTGATGGTTCTGTAGAGCCAGCGAGCAGAATATTCCCAAAATGGAACCAACCAGAAATTGTTTACGCATTTGAATAAATAGATTCACAGAATGTCGTTATTAAGTTGCGAAGCGATATATCGCTGACTAAACTACCACCAGTTTGTACCAACGAAAAGTGATTTGCACGCTGCTTCAAGTTCGGAGAACAAACAAATGTTTGCACAGCGATTCTAAGCAAACATCCCCGGCGCCCAACGTGCGTCCGATCCATTCCCATTCAATGTTTGTCACTCAGCATTTGGATACCAGGCTCGATCGTCGCAAGAAGGAGACTGTATGCCACGCAAGATTTCTTCCCTCAGAGTCGTTTCGTTTGCTGCAATCTTACTAACCGGTTTCTGCAGTATCGATTCCGCAGTTGCGTCTCCCAAACCAGCTTCGGCGCCCACTCCGGCTACTGTTTCATGCTCGGCGGCGAACACCGTTACCGCTGACCTTGCGGCGCTCGATCAGGCTTTCATGCTGAATCGTCTGGGCGCGTCCATGCCGCAAGGCATGGTGTTTGCACTCAAGTCAGATATTGTGAATTCAGGCAATGGGCAGAGCTGCGCGAAAAGCCCCTGCACCGCGGGAAATGTGCGCCTGCGGGTGGACAAGCGCCCTCGGCCGATTGTTCTGAGAGTGAATCAGGGACAGTGTCTCAAGATCAATTTCACGAATTTCCTGGCCAGTAAGCGATCCTCTACTTTGCAGCCCCTGACAAGGGAAGCATCGATACACGTGAACGGCATGGAGTTGTTTTCGATCGCCGATGACGGCTCTTATGTGGGCGCAAATAATACCAGCCTAACTGCCCCGAATGCATTCAAGACGTACTCACTGTACGCAAAAGAACAAGGCACGTTCCTGATGTATAGCCTGGGTGCGTCTTTTGGTAACGGCGCTGAAGCCGGCCAGATTACAGATGGACTGTTTGGCGCGGTCACGATTGAACCGCCTAAAGCAGAATATTACCGGAGTCAAATTACCCGCGCCGAGTTGCTGCTGGCCATCGATCATTCAAAAGGCAACAACGGATTTACTGCCGATGGCCATCCCATTCTGAACTACAACGCCGTATATCCTCCGGGGAGTCCCCGTGCTGGAGTGCCGATCCTAAGGATGGTCGATTCATCCGGCAACACGATCCATACCGACCTTAATGCGGTCATTACAGGCCCGAACGCCGACCGTTTCCCACAGAGTGAAACAGGGCCGGAGTTCAACCCCATCCCGTCTTCGCCAGACCGCCGTGAGCCTTTCCGCGAGTTCACGATTCATTATCATGAAGTCACCAGCGCAGTGCAGGCTTTTCAGGACTTCTATCCACCTCCGACCAAAACCACGCCAGATATGTCATACACGCTGAAGGCAGGACAGGACAACTTCGCGATCAATTATGGCACTGGAGGCATTGGAGCTGAGGTACTGGCCAACCGATATCAGGTGGGCCCAATGTGGAATTGCACTGATTGTAAGTTTGAGGAATTTTTTTTGGCAGCCTGGGCCGTAGGAGACCCTGCCATGGTCGTGGATATTCCGGCGGATGCCCCAGCCGGTACTTCACCCGCCACCCCTAACATAGTCACCCCTCTGGTCACGCAAATGGAGAACTTCTCCATCGTTGCCAATGGAGGCAAGTGTCCAGCGACCAGCCCGAACAACTGTGCTCCACCGGCAGCTCCTCAGGCCGGGCAAAAAGCCCAACAGGCTTTTTTCCCTGACGATCCTTCGAACGTCTATCACAGCTATCTCGGGGACCACGTAAAGTTTCGCATCCTGCATGGAGGTTCCAATCTCACCCACGTGCATCATCAGCACGCGCACCAGTGGATGCATTCACCCAATGATCCCAACAGCAGTTACCTTGATAGCCAGATGCTCAGTCCGGGCGCGTCTTATACTCTGGAAATCGATTACAACGGAAGCGGCAACCGCAACCAGACATTAGGTGATTCGATTTTCCATTGTCATTTCTACCCCCATTTTGCTGAAGGCATGTGGTCACTGTTTCGCGTCCATGATGTGTTTGAAGCGGGTACGGAGTTGAAGAACGGAGTCCCCGTAAAAGGCGCACGCGCCTTGCCTGATGGTGAAATGGCCGCGGGAGCGCCCATACCTGCCATCGTCCCCGTTCCCACCATTGGGATGGCGCCGATTCCTGCCAAGGTTGAGATAGTGCCGGTCCTGGATCCTAGAAATACCACCGGGCTGGTGAAGACCGTTGGCTATGAAGCAAAAACGATTAAGCAGTGTGACCGGCTTGACGGCTCCAGCGGTGGAACATGCACGAACCCGGGCTATCCTTTTTTCATTCCCGGCATAGCAGGCCATCGTGCTCCACCGGCGCCGCTGGATTTTGCTCCGGCGCTGACTGCCAGTGGTCAACCGATTATCGGCACTGACGGCAAGCCGGAATATCTGGACGGCGGGCTGGCGCGACACGTGATCGTGACAGGTACGGTTAGCGGGGAGTTCCATAACCAGTGGGACTTCAGCAAAGACAATGACACGCTTGTGGCCCGCGAGTTGCCGGAGGACGGCACCGACGTTGAAAAAGCTGCCATGGCTTTCAACAGCATCCGGAACCATCCCAGCTTCATGCCCAGCGGGCAGCCGGCCAACTTCATCACGAATGGATTGCCGCGGGGACCGCAACCCGGCGCGCCCTTTGCTGATCCTGCCGTGGACGATCAGGGAAAAGCGGTGGGTGAAATCCGCCGTTATAAAGCCGCCGATATTCAGACGGACGTTGTCTTCAACAAGGTTGGATGGCACTATCCGCAAGAGCGATTCATCACGCTGTGGGGCGACGTGAAACCGACCATTGCCGGAACGCGGGCGCCGGAGCCGTTCTTCTTTCGCGCCAACAGTAAAAGTGACATCGTTGAGTTCTGGCAGACCAACCTTGTTCCCAGTTATTACGAACTTGATGACTTCCAGGTACGCACGCCTACCGACATTCTGGGCCAGCATACACACCTGGTGAAATTTGACGTGCTGGCTTCTGACGGAGCGGCGAACGGCTACAACTATGAGGATGGAACTCTCAGCCCCAATGAAGTCACGGACCGCATTGACGCCATTCGAAAACAGAACAAATGCCAGCCGAATTCTCCCGTGAATTTCACTTGTCCCATGGCGAAAGATCCCACACCCGCCAATGGATATCCCATCGATTTCGGCACTCCTCCGGCTGGGCAGAACTGGAAAGGCGCGTCCACCACGATCCAACGCTGGTATGCTGATCCTCTGGATGGCTGCTTCTGGCCGCCGTGCCCCAATAATGGCAAGGGTGGCGACCGGACCCTGCGTACGGTCTTTACCCACGATCACTTTGGCCCCTCCACGCACCAACAGGCAGGCCTGTATGCCGGACTGGTGGTTGAGCCGGAAAAATCGAAGTGGCTTAACTCTGAAACCGGTACGCCTCTCGGCGGTGGTACTGACGGCGGACCGACGAGCTGGCAGGCCAACATTGTCACCAGCAATCAGGCAGATAGCTACCGGGAATTCCTGCTGGAGTTCCAGGACCTGGCGCTTGCTTACGATAATGACAGCATCGGCAAGGCTGCAAAGTATCCGGCAAACCCACCCAAGGTAATCATTGCTCCCACCAAAACCACTGCCGGCACCCAGCCATGGGGATGGATGGACTGCGACATGAGCAAAACTAGCTCTGGAACTTCCGGGAACAGTCATGCAATCAATTCCCCAGGTCAGGTTTTGGGTAATTCACCGCTGGGTTGTGCGCCCACGCTGATCAGCGGCGTTCCAACTGAAGGCACAATGAACGTCAATTATCGAAATGAGCCGCTACCGTACCGGATTGACGGGTGCACGAATACGCCGCCGACTATCGCCTGCACTCCCGAAAAAAACGCTCAATCGACAGATCTCTCTTATGTATTTAGCTCTACGGTGCCGCGTAATGAGGGGATACTCAACACGCAGCCTGTATCTAAACCTCCCACATTCAAAGCTATCGATACAGGATCGCCCGCAAGAAACACTTTCAACTACCCGCCTCCGCTCCTCTCCTGCCCGAATTGCGTGCAGCCGGGCGATCCATATACGCCTCTGTTGCGTGGCTTCCAGAATGACCGCGTGCAAATACGCGTGTTGGTGGGGGCCTATCTCTTTAATCACAACTTCAGCATCGACGGGCTCAAATGGCTGTTTGAGCCATCCCTCGCCAACTCCGGTTATCGTGACAACCAGGCAATGGGAATCTCCGAGCACTATGAGTTCCAGTTCAAGTTGCCTTCCACCCAGAACCCGACCGCTGACTATCTCTTTAAGCCAGGTTCGGGCATCAACGATCTGGGTCAAGGGTTGTGGGGAATTCTGCGTTCTTACAATGCCGGCGGCAATCCCGGCAAGTATGCACCCTTGCAGCCGCTGCCCAATAATCCTGGCGGAGGCGTCCCACTGAAGCAGAGTGCAAGCTGCCCCGTCAATGCCACAAAGCGGCCGCCTTACAATGTGGCTGCCGTTTACATCCCGCCGCCGGGCATTACCTACAACTCGCGCAATGGTGGAACTAACAACATCACAAATGCCAATGGCGCTGTGGTTTATGTGATGGCTGATTCCACTGGCAAACCGACTGCACCGCTGCCCCCCAAAGAGCCTTTAGTGTTGCGCGCCAACGCGGGTGACTGCGTAACGGTAAAGCTCTTCAACAATATCGATCCCACCAGCGCAGTTTTCACAACAGCCGATACCAACGCGCCGGGCACCATTCCTTTCAGCCAGGTCAGTCTCTTTCCATCTGCCAATGTGGGAATGCACGCCCAACTGGTTGCCTATGATGTCACCCAGAACAATGGTGCGAATGTCGGTCTCAATCCTGACCAGGCAATCTGTCCGAAAGGCGCTTCCGCTTCGTGTCCATCCTCTCGAACCTATCAATGGTATGCCGGCGACGTTGTTACTAATGCAGACGGCAGCACGACCGGAGTGCCGATAGAACTTGGATCAGCGAACTTAATGGCTGCTGATCCGCTTGAACAGCAGCCGCTTTCAATGATCGCGGCCCTTGTCATTGAACCCAAGGGCGCAATATGGGCCGCAAACTCTGGAACAAGCGCCGATATCCATCCTGCTCCTGGCGCGCGGCCTTTCCGCGAGTTTGTGACCATTTTGCAGGACAACGTCTATCTGTCTCAAACCGTATTTAATTCCATTAACTTTGGTTCCGAGCCTATGAGCTATCGCTTTAATGTACCGGCATCACCGGCTCCGAACTTTGATAATTCAAAAGTTGACGCGGCCTTTTCCAACCGTATGGAGAACCCATTCTTCAAACCACCCCCGCTCAAACCGCAGGGCAAATCGCAGACCCCGATCTTCTGCGCTCTGGTGGGAACGCCTGTGCGCTTCCGCATGCTCCATCCAGATGGCCAGGGCGGCTTCCCGGATTCCGTATTTACCATTAACGGCCATGTCTGGCAGGAAGAGCCATTTGTGACGGTTGGAAGTGTACCCAGCGCCGCCATGGGCGACAATCCCAACTCGCAGTGGTTTGGTGCGCGTGATGGCTTTGGCCCAGGGAACCATTTTGACATCCTGCTCTCCGGCGCCGGAGGCCAGAACCGGGTATCAGGCGACTATCTGTATAAGAGCTTTCCCGTGGCCGAGTTCTCCGCTGGAAACTGGGGGATTTTCCGCGTGAACGCAACGCCCATGCTGGAAAGAGCCTGCGAGCAGGGAACGTCGCTGGCTCTTCCGAACGCAGTGGAAGCTGTGCCGCCTCCTGAGCAGGAAACCGCTCCTGCCGGACACGATCCACAGGAAAGGTTCGAGTTCCGCCAATTGCAAAAGATAGAGAAAGAAAAGAAGGAGCAAAAGCAGCCGCCTGAATAAGCTGAGATTATCAGTTGAAATGGCAGAGGGAGGGCGGACGATGGAAAATCCCGCCCTCTACCTCATTGTTTGCCTATAGAATTCGGCCAAGAGTAATTTTTTGAACGCAAACATGCGTCCTGTAATGACATTGGAGCACCAAGGTGCAGTGCAGCATGCCGTGCTGCGCGATCTGGCGGAAGTGGAAGCGCTGGCCCCGCAATGGGACGCTTTGCTGGAACAGTCCCACTGTAACCGTGCCTTCAGCTCTTCCCGATGGTATATCGCCTGGTGCCGCTATCACCCACGGCTGAGTCCTTTCATTTCTATAGCACGTCGCGACGGCGAACTGGCTGCCTTGCTGCCTCTTGCCCTGCGGGAAGATGATGGAATCCTCGATTTTCCTTCCGGCATGTGCGACTACAATGATCTGATCGCATCTCCTGAAGACCTGCCTGCGCAAGATAGCCTTTTGGAATACGCGCTATCCCACGCTTCGTGTAATCACCTTGCGTTTTCCAACATACGACCGGATTCAATCTGTGCCCATGCAGCGCCGCGCGTGGCAGCCGCAATGGTCATAGCGGCCAATCTGGCGGACGAAAAGAACTGCTTTTATGTTCATTTGCCGGGCAGTTTTTCCGAATACCTGGCCACGCGAAGCCACATTTTTCGTAAAGGTCTTGGCCGTGCACGGCGAAACGCGCAAAAAGGCGGGTTGGAAGTTCGCCAGTTGCTCCCGAATGAGATTGCGCCGAGTGATATGGCAGAGCTGTTTTTGTCACTAAACTTGAGTCGATTTGAAAGCAAGAGCGGCTTCGCACCCGGACCGGTGCAGCAATTTGTAAGAGAACTCTTGCCTTCATTGTTTATTGAAGGCAAAATGGCAGCGTTCATTCTGCTTAAAGATAATCGGGTTCTGGCCATGGACGTTTGTATGCTTGGCCGGAGCAGTCTTTGCAGTTGGAATGGGGGTTTTTTGCCTGAAGCGGCGCGATGGTCGCCGGGGCGGCTTCTTTTTGCTGCCGGTATTGAGTTTGCCATGGCGTCAGGTTTTAAGGAATATGATCTGCTCCGCGGATCGCACGCTTATAAAGCAAGCTGGGCCACAAATTCGCGGACCATAGGGAAACTGGAATTCAACAGCCAAAGCCGTACGGATGCTTTAGCACGTCATGAAGACAAAAGCGCTTATTGTCTGTAGCGACAGTCCTTATCCCGTTGTTGTGGGTGGATACGAGCGACTCATCAGTGATTATCAACGTTATGTCTTTCGCGACTATGACGTTTATCTCCTGATATGCCATTGTGACGGTGGCTGCGAACTGCTGCACTATGGCATTCCCGTTCCCGCCCACCTG
>DATCAX010000298.1:0-10243 GCA_036512375.1 Candidatus Angelobacter sp.
GGTCTTTGCTTGGTCAACCCAGTGAGCGATACACCTCGAGCGCTTTTTCGGCCAGATTCCCCGCCTTGAAGTCTTTGCTTCTTTTTAGTCCTCGCGCTGCTAAATCCCTCTGTAGTCCACGGTCGCCAAGAACTTTGGCGAGCGCATCCTCTATTGATCTCGTATCGCGCGGATCGACCAGCAACGCGCCATCACCGGCGACCTCTTCCAGCGACGATCCGAAGGAAGTGATGGTCGGGACACCACTGGCCATGCTTTCCACTACAGGCAAGCCAAAGCCCTCAAAAAATGAGGGAAAGACAAAAACTTCAGCGGCATTGTAGAAAATCGGGAGATCTTCAAAAGGCACAAATCCAGGAAAGATGACGCAATCCTGCAATCCAAGTTCTTTGATCTTTTCCATCAGGTGTTCGGATTGCCAGTCCTTTTTTCCCACCATCACAAGCTTGGCCTCCAAACCCTGCTTGCGCAACTGCGCATATGCCTCCACCAGACGAGGAAGATTTTTCCGCGCCTGGATCCTGCCGACATACAGAATGAATGATGAATCGATGCCGTATCTCCGAGCGAGATATTCCTGGCTCTGTGCCTTATCCCTGGGATGAAAGTCAGGGGAGGCAGCAAGGTAGGCCACCGTGATTCTCTCGCGAGGGAGATCAAATCGCTGTGCGATATCAGTGGCTGAAAATTCAGAGATGGTCATGATATGGCTGGCGCGCCTGGCGGACCATCGCACCAGGGTTTTCATGCGGAAGGCCTCTACGGGATGAAAGAACTCGGGAAAGTGCTCATGCGCCAGATCGTGGATCGACAGAACGGTCCTTGTTTTCGCAAACGGCGGTTGCACATACTGGCAGTGAAAAACATCTGGTTTCGTTTTTGCAAGCAGGCGGGGAAGAGCAGCGCAAATCCTTACGATTGGGTTTTTGGGGATGGCGGTAAAACGGAACCGCGGACCATCAATACTCGGTTGGCTTAGCGCGACCGGGTGGGTATAGAAAAGGTCATATTGATTATCGCCCGGGCTTTGCGCAAGCCCGCGCAAAAGTTGGCGGCAGTATGTTTCGTTGCCTCCGGACTGAGTGCCCAGGCTGTGGACGTCAATTGCAATCTTCATCAGGGTAGGGAATGCCGGTGTTCTGCTGCTCCATCCTAAAGCGTCCCGGCTCAACGTGGAAGGTTTGTTATTAGTTGATCTTCTGCGCCGTGAAGAAGAAAAACCCTTGCCTCAGCCCAGGCGGCCCAGTACTTTTTCTGAGACGTTGCCGCCGCAGATCAGTACAGCAACTCTCTTTCCATGGTAAATTCGGGCATTCTTCAGGAAAGCTGCAACAGCGACGGCGGCAGCACCTTCGATGACCCAGCCCTTTAGCGCGCGAACTCTTTGCATGGCGTCAAGAATCTCATCTTCAGAAACGAGCACTGAGCGGTCAATCACACGGGAGCAGATATCCAGGGTCACGGAGCCGGGCTCAAGTCCGCCGGCCGTGCTTTCAGAAAGAGTCGGTTCTTCGGGAACGTCCAGGATGCGCCCGGCCTTGATCGACTCAAAAAGTACGGGAGAGTTTTCCGGCCAGCAGCCCACAACTTCAGTCTGTGGAGAAACGCATTTTATATAGGCGCCGATGCCTCCAATGAGCCCGCCACCGCCAACAGCAACGAACAAGGCGTCGAAGTGCGGGAGTTGGCGCAGCAGCTCAACGGCAATCGTACCTTGTCCGGCCATTACCTGCGCATCGTTATAGGGTGAGATAAATACTTTACCTTGCGCAGAAGCAGCAGCTCGGGCAGCGACTTCGGCCTCAAGCGGGTCAGTTCCGGCGCGCTGAATTCGGGCGCCATATTCCTCGATGCGCTGTATTTTGGCGGGCGACACGTGTGATGAGACATAGACTTCCGCATCGATGCCAGCTCGTTTGGCAGCCGCCGCAACGCCCAATCCATGATTGCCATTGGAAGCGGCAATCACTCCCTGAGCAGCCTGGCCGGGCGAGAGGGAAAGAATCTTGTTGCTGGCTCCGCGAAGCTTGAATGAGCCTGTCTGCTGTAGGTTTTCCAACTTGAAAAAGAGCTCAACTTCGCTATCGGAAATCAGGCCACCTATCCGCTCAACCGGGGTCTCGGTAACAACCTGCCGGATTCTTTCGGCGCCCTCTGTGACGTGCCGCGCCAGATCGACGATGGCGGATGGCATTGTCGCTCGCTGACCTTGGCTCATGGCCTTTATTGTGACACGTTCCTGATCGCTGCTACAGGCGCTATTTTTGGATCGACCTCAAGTAGTCAGTGATGTTTTGCAGGCGAACCTCGCCGTAATCGCGGTCTGCTTCAACCTGGTGGAAGATCGGTCCCCAAACCGGCATTTCGCGTGAACCGTGCCCCAGAACGGACTCATCGCCGAGGATGACCTTACGCACACGGTCGGTGGGAAAGACACCGGCATGCCTCTGAGAGATTGTCGTCAAGTCAGGAATTTTGGCGGTGAGGGCCGCTGCTACCGGACCGTCACCTTTGCCTTCCAATCCGTGGCAGGAAGCGCAGTAGGCGTGGTAGATGTCAGCGCCCTTCAGGGACTGGATGAGGCGTCCAGGCTGGTCTGTTTTGCTTTTTGTCTTTTGATCCGGCGCAGTGCTCGCTGCAGCGAAGAGACCAGCCAGCAAAACCGCTCCCTGCAAAACCATGACGTAAACACCAGCTCTTGATCGTTTCATTGACTCTGACTCCTGGCCCTTCGGTCTTGGTCATGCTCGTCAGACCGAGGTGGCGATCAGTCAATTCTAAAACTCCATGTTCAGGGGGGAACGTGATGAATATCACACTATGAGTTGAGCCTGGACACGCGTCACTGCATACGTGAACTCTAGAGGCTCTATCAGATGCTATGCGGAAGTCGGCTTTTCGTGCCGGGCAAGAAATCCCTGAAGCCTCTTGTCGGTCGCGGGGAAGCGACGGCGCAAAGAACCGATCCAGCGGCGCGCCCACTCATATTCCATCGAAAGAATTGACAACCCGACAATCACGAGCAGCACACCTGGAAGGATTGGCAGAAACAAACCCACTGCGCCCAGCATCAGAAGGATCCAACCAGCCGCGATAAATGCCAGACGCTTCAACATGGCCTATTTGATGCAATTAGAGAGAGGTTTGATCTGCCGGCGTTCGAAAATTTGTTGACAGCAGCTGCAAGCAAGCGAAGCGCTGCTGGCTGTTGTCAAAGCGGACAATATAAACAAGGCGAAATTACGGCTCGATTGCCTGCTTCACGGTGGCTTTTACGCGGATGGTTTGCAGGCTGGAAGCGTCCCAGCCTCCACCGAGCGCCTTTACCAGGCTCACCGATGTCACGAGCCGCTGGCCAAGGATTTGCGTGGCCAGGCGCTGCGTGTCCAGAAGATTCTGCTCTGCATTGATCACGTCAAGGTATGTAACCAGGCCGCCGGAGTAGCGGTCGTTAGCGATCTGCAACGCTCGCTGGGACGCGTCCACGGCCAGCTGCTGCGTTCCAGCTGCTTCGGCCAGTATGCCCAGCCCCGAAAGCGAATCTTCCACTTCCTGGAAAGCCGTGAGCACGGTCTGCCGGTAATTGGCGACGGACGCGCCGTATCCCGACTTGGCGAAGTCCACCTGGGCGCGTCGGCGCCCGCTGCTGATGACAGTTTCTGCCACGTTGGCGCCCAGCGCCCAGAAGCCCGTGGAAGCGCCAATAATGCCGCCCAGCGCGGTGTTTTCAAACCCGCCGCCCGCAGATAGATTGATGCCGGGATAATAGGCGCTCTTGGCTACGCCGATCTGCGCATTTTGCGCCGCCATCTGCCGCTCGGACTGAGCTACATCTGGGCGGCGCTCCAGAACGTCAGATGGCACGCCGATCGGAATTGCGGGGGCCGCCATTGCCAGCGCCTTGATCGGTACGCTGAAGCTGGAAGCGGGAACGCCGACCAGGGCGGCAATTGCGTGTTCAAACTGCGCCCGCTGCCGTCGCAACAGCGTGGCTTGCGTGCGCGTGGAGTTTAGGAGTGTTTCCTGCTGTGCCACGTCCAGGCCGGAAGCAATGCCGCCGGCATGGCGGTTCTGTACCAGCGTCAATGATTTCGACTGGTACTCAACGGACGAGTTGACTACGGCTATCTCGGCATCGAGTTCACGTAGCGAAAAGTAATCTACCGCAAGTTCTGAAGTAATCACCAGACGAACATTTTCCAGACCGGCAGCGGAAGCCTGGTACGTGGCATTCGCTGACTCTACATTTCGTCGGATGCCGCCAAAAACGTCTGCCTCCCAGGTCAGATTGAAGGGAATCTGAAAATCATTGGACGTAGAGGGCCCGGCGAGGGGAATACCAGTTGTTGTCGGCTTACCCGCGGATGTTTGGGCACGTTGTGCGGAAACGCCTGCGCCCAGGTGGGGGAACAGTCCGGACTGGGTGATTCGTGCTGAAGCCCGCGCCTGCTCCAGTTGGTAGCGCGCGACCTCAATCGTCTGATTGGCCTTCAGCGACTGGGATTCATACTGGTCCAGTTCGCTGTCGGCGAATGTAGTCCACCAGTTGCCTTTAGGGATGGCGTCTTTCGGATCGGCGGTGCGCCACGGAGGCTGTTCTTTCCAGGCAGGAGCAGTGGCCACGTCAGGCCGATGATAGTTTGGCCCAACAGCACATCCGCCCAGGAAAACTCCCAACAGTATCGCAGAACCCAGCCGGAGAAAAAGGTGCCTCACGATTGCGATCCGCTTCCAGCGCCGGCTTTAACGTTCACTTCCTGTCCGTCTTCCAGGGAATCCGCCGGGTTCACCACGATCTGGTCGTTAGGATCCAGGCCGCCAAGAATTTCAACTTTGATGCCGTAGTCGCGGCCAATGTTGATGGCTTTCAGATGGACCTTGTGATCCGAGCCGACCACGGCCACGCGCGGGCCTTCCGGACGAAAGAGCAAGGCATTCACGGGAATCGACAAGCGAGTGATTTGCACGGGAACGGCGAAGTGGACTTCAGCGTAAGAGCCGGGCAGCAGCCGGCCATTGGGGTTCGGAACATCTATTTCTGTAAGCATGGTACGTGTTGCCGGATCAATGGAATCAGAAGTCCGCACTACTTTCCCGGTGAATTTCTGTCCCGGATGTTCGCTCAGCTGTATGTAAGCAGGAAGGCCGGCGCGGATGGAGGACGCATTGGTCTGGGGAACGCTGACAAAGACGCGCAAAGGATCGACTTGGGCGACGTCGAACAGCTCCTTACCCGCGCTTGCGCTGCCGGCGGCAATCAGTGCACCCACATCGGTGTTACGGCGAGTGATCACGCCGGAGATGGGCGAGTAAATGTGCTTGAAGGATTCAAGCTGTTGCAAGCGGCGCACGTTGGCTTCGGCCGCAGCTGTGTTGGCGATGGCCTGGGTGTAGGCGCTGGATTGCTGGTCGGATTCCTGTTGTGACACAGAGTCCGTCTTGCGCAGGTTGACCCAGCGTTCGGCGGTCGATTTGGCCAGTTGCAGCTGGGCCGCTGTTTGCTGTTGGGCGGCTTTGGCCTGTGAGAGTTCCTGGTCGACTTCCGGCGTGTCGATCTCCGCCATCAGTTCACCTTTTTTTACCTGGCTGCCAATGTCTTTGCTCCAGCGCAGCAGATATCCATTGGTTCGGGCATAGATTGCGGATTCAACATAGGCCTGGAGTTGCGCCGGCAGTACTAACTGGTCCGCCGCGGGCTCTGAGCTGGGCTTGATCACGCCGACAGTGGGTATGGCAAGCCGCTCTGTTTCCTTGGCCAGCGCTCCGCGTTCCGTGATTCGGCGCACCAGTGCGAATGCGCCCGCCACCATCAGGATTGCCAGCACAATGATGGCGAGCAATCCGCTCTTCTTGGCTGGTGGCGCGTCGTGCTTCGCATTCGGGGCGCTGCTGTTTGCCGGTTCTGAACTTCGTTGTTCCGTGAGCTGTGTCATAGTTCGTTTAAGTCCTGGAATAAGCTTCCTGCTGGAGGTTAGCTTTTCTTGCTGCTTTGGCCTCTCGGCGTCCGTGGAACATGCTGAAAATTACCGGCACAAAGAGCAGTGTCGCGACCGTGGCAAAAATCAGCCCGCCGATCACTGCCCGTCCTAGCGGAGCATTCTGCTCGCCGCCTTCCCCCAACCCCAGCGCCATTGGCACCATGCCGATAATCATGGCCAGGGCCGTCATGATCACAGGACGCATGCGCGTATAGCCAGCTTCCATCGCGGCATCCCACGCGGTTAGGCCTTCCTGCATGCGCTCCCGCGCGAACGAGATCACCAGAATGCTGTTGGCTGTCGCTACGCCCATGCACATCACAGAGCCTGTAAGGGAAGGCACGTTCAGCGTAGTGTGCGTCAGCAGCAACATCCACACGATTCCCGCCAGCGCTCCGGGAAGCGCGGTGATGATAATGAACGGGTCAAGCCACGATTGGAAGTTAACCACAATCAACAAGTAGATCAACACGATAGACATTATCAGTCCAATTCCTAACCCTACGAACGAACTTGTCATGGTCGCGACCTGACCGCGCAACTCGATGCGAGATCCTTTGGGCAGCTTTGTCTCAAAATTGGCGACAATCTTGCGCGTATCCCGCGCCACGCCACCCAGATCGCGTCCCTGCACGCTGGCGTAGACGTCCATGACTGGTTGGATGTTGTAATGCGAAATTACGGCCGGAGTAACTCCCGGTGTTACCGTCGCCAGGTTCCCAAGCACCTGGGGCGCGGGTGCTCCGATGGCCGTAATTGGCGTATTCATCAGCGCTTGCAGGGAATCTACGCGATATTCCGGCGTTTGCACGGCCACGTTATAGGTGACACCATTTTCGCGGTTCAGCCAGAACGTGGGAGCCGTTTGAAAGCTGCCACTCAATGAGACCAACAGATTTTGCGCCACGTCCCTCTGCTGCAACCCAACCTGTTGAGCACGGGTGCGGTCAACATTCAGCGCCAGAGCCGGCGAATTTACCATTTGCTGCACGTGCACGTCAGCTGCGCCAGGAATGTGGCGAATCTGGTTAGCCATATCCTGGGCCAGAATGTAGTTCTGGGCCTGGTTCTTACCCACAATCTGAATGTCGATAGGGGAGGGAAGCCCAAAGTTCAGGATTTGCGTGACAATGTCCGCGGGCTGGAAAAAGAATTCAACCCCCGGAAACTGCCGCGGTAGATCTTCACGAAGCTGCTTCACGTAGTCTTCGGTGGGATGATGTTTTTCCTGGTTCAGCGAAAACAGGATCTCGGCGTCAGAAGTTCCAATGGTGCCGGAGGTGCTGTAGGAATTGTTGATGGAGCTATATGCCAGGCCGATGTTGTCCAGAACCGTGACCAGTTCGCCTTTCGGAATCTTTGTCCGGACGTAATTTTCCACCTCATCGCACAGGCGCGCTGTCTCTTCAATTCTGAGGCCTGCCCGTGCGCGCACGTGCATGCGGAAAATGCCTGCGTCCACAGTGGGAAAGAAATCCTGCCCCAGGAAGAAGACCAGTCCCAGCGAAAGGATGCAGAACAACAAAAACGACGTAACGAAGAGCGCGTGATGGTCCATGGCCGAACGCAGGGTGCGATGGTAGGCATCGCGAAGCTGTTCAAAGCGGCGTTCAAAACCAATCTGGAAGCGCTTGAATGGAGCGAAGAAGCCGGTGCCCGGGTTGAATTTGTCTTCGTGCTCATGATTCTTGAGCAGGTACATCACCAGAGTAGGGACCAGGGTTCGCGAGAGCAGGTAAGAAGCCATCATGGCAAAGACCACGGCTTCGGCGAGTGGCACGAACAGGTACTTTGCCACGCCTGTTAGAAAGAACATCGGCACAAACACAATGCAGATGCAAAGGGTGGATACAAAAGCCGGTACCGCGATCTGCGAAGCGCCGTCCAGGATAGCCTGCTTTAGTTCTTTTCCCTGGGCCAGATTGCGATCAATGTTTTCAATTTCCACCGTGGCGTCATCCACAAGGATACCGACGGCCAGCGCCAGCCCTCCCAGGGTCATGATGTTGAAAGTCTCGCCCAGAGCGCTGAGGCTGATGACTGAGCAGAGAATGGAAAGTGGGATGGAAACAGCAATGATCAACGTGCTGCGCCAGTTGCCCAGAAACAGCAGGATCATGGCAGCTGTAAGGCAGGCCGCGATCATCGCCTCGCGTACTACCCCGTTGATGGAGGCGCGCACAAAGAGCGATTGATCTAGGAGTAGCTTCATGTCCACGTCTGGCGGTAGCGTGGGGGCAACTTTCGCCAGCGCAGCTTTGATGTCGCGGACAATGTCGAGCGTGGAAGCGCCGCCGTTTCGCATCACCGTAATCAACGTGCCGCGAATCCCATCCTTCCGCACTACGTTGGTTTGCGGCGAAAAGCCGTCACGCACATGGGCCACATCCCGAATATAAGTAGTGGCGCCGTTCTGCGTTTTAATGGGAAGACCATTTATTTCCGCAATCGTATCCGGACTTCCATTCATGGACACTTCATACTGCAAAGATCCAATCTTGGCGGTGCCAGAAGGCAGGATCAGGTTCTGCGCGCTGATCGCGTTCACCACGTCTACTGGCGTCAAGCCCTTGGCTTGCATCGCGGCTGTGTCGATGTCCACGGCCACCACGCGCTGCTTGCCGCCGTAAGGGAAGGGAATCGCCGCTCCGCTCACGTTCGTCATCTGCGGGCGTATGAAGTTCACGGAGAGGTCATTCAGCGCCTGCTCCGGCAGGCTCTTGCTGCTGATGCCTACCTGCACAATCGGCACGCTGGAGGCCGAATAAACAATGATCAGCGGTGGCGTGGTCCCTTGGGGAAGCTGCCGCACCGCCGTCTGCGAAATGGCTGTTACCTGGGAAAGCGCGATTTGCAGGTTTGCCGTGGGGTGAAAGAAAATCTTGGTGATGGCGCGGCCGTCCATGGCCTGCGTTTCCGTATGCTCAATGTCATTGACGATTGTTGTAAGACCGCGCTCCGTATTGCTGACGATCCGGTCTGCCATCTCTTGTGCGGACAAACCCTGGAACTGCCAGATGACGCTGATTACGGGAATATTAATTTCAGGAAAGATATCGACCGGAGTGCGGATGATTACGATAGGACTCAGGATCAGGATCAACAGTGCCATCACAACGAAGGTATAAGGCCTCTGTAAAGCAAGGCGAACAATCCACATCTGCTAGTCCTTTGGAAGAGCCACATTCAACATTGATCTGAACCAACAAGGCTGCGGCTACACACTGTCATTGTTGACGTCAAAACCGACTGGGGAGATTCAAAGATTGATTATATTATCAACGCGAAAAATGGCTCCTGAAGTTTAGCGAAGTTTTTGTTTACAGTTCTTTACTGACTTGCATATGCAAATGGTCCGACTCGCTCCCCTCAACTCTCTCCATAAACCGGAATCGCCGCGCCATGCACCAATTTGGCTTCCGGGCTGCACAGGAACAGGACTACCTGTGCGATCTCTTCCGGCTTCGGCCCCTTGGAGAAGTCAGCCGTTGGCATCGCTTTGCGGTTGGGCTCGGTATCAATAATGCTCGGAAGCACCGAATTTACCCGCACGCCACTCCCTTTTACATCCTGGGCCAGACAATCGAACAGCGCGAGTGCAGCGGCTTTTGACGCGGCGTAAGCTCCGGCGCCGGCGGCGTGGTCCACTGCAGCTTTTGAAGCGATGTTCACGATCGCGCCACTTTTCTGCCGCAGCATCGCCGGAACCACCGTGCGCGCCAGGTTAAAGCCCGCGTGCAGATTCAACGTCAGCATGAGCTGGTAGGTTTTCGGTTCAGTTTCCCACAGCGGTTTTCCACCGGCAAACCCGCCAATCGCGTTGACCAGAATATCGAGATGGCCGTGACGCGCCGTAATTCCATCCACCAGCGTGCGGCATGCGGCTTCGTCCGTGGCATCCAGCGGAAGGAGTTCCAGCGTAGCTTTGGGACCAACAGCATCTTTCAGTGCGTCCGCTTCGTCCTTCTTAATATAGGTAGCGATCACCGAAGCGCCTTCATGCAGGAAAGCGAGCGTCACCGCCCGGCCCAGACCGCCGGTACCACCGGTAACCAGAGCTACTTTTTCCGCGAAACGGCCAGCCATGACAAGCCTCTTCTTGCTGCAAGTCAACTTCGAAGGAAGTCTACACTTGCTCTTGGATATTCAAAAGTGTAGACCGATATAAGCAGATTTGCTCGATGACGAAAAATTCATCCATCGACGATCTTGTAGCTGCGGCGCAGAAATTAGGGCCTCATCGCACCAAAAAAGAGGCCGTTAGG
>DATCAX010000299.1:0-5849 GCA_036512375.1 Candidatus Angelobacter sp.
GATCCGGGCGGGATGTTTCTCGAAATCGGCCTGCTGATCGCCTACGACCGCTACGACGGACAGGCTCCCGCGGCCGGCGTGATCACGGGGCTCGGTCACATCGAAAAGCGGCCTTGCGTGATTGTCGCCAATGACGCCACGGTGAAGGCCGGCGCGTTCTTTCCCATGACAGCCAAGAAGGTGATCCGCGCGCAGAACATCGCGATTGAAAATCACATTCCGACGATCTATTTAGTGGACTCAGCCGGCGTGTTTTTGCCACTGCAGGAAGATGTGTTTCCAGATACCGATGATTTTGGCCGCGTCTTCCGCAACAATGCGGTCATGTCCGCCATGGGAATTCCGCAGATTACCGCCATCATGGGCATGTGCGTGGCCGGCGGCGCATATTTGCCGGTGATGTGCGACACCATATTAATGACGGAAGGCAGCGGGCTTTTTCTGGCCGGACCGGCGCTGGTGCAGGCCGCGATCGGCGCAAAATATACGGCAGAAGAATTGGGCGGTGCGCAGATGCATGCGCAGATTGCCGGCACCATCGATTATCGCGAACCCAACGACCACATCTGCCTCGAGCGCATCCGCTCCGTCGTGAGCAAGCTTGGCCACAAGCCGACTGCGCCGTTTAACCGCGTCAAGGCTGAGCCGCCCGCTCATGCGGCGGAAGAAATTTACGGAATCTTTGAAGCGGACGGCATGCGTCCGTATGACATGAAAGAGATCATCGCCCGGATCGTGGACGGCGCGAAGTTTGACGAATACAAGGCCGAGTACGGCAAAACCGTGATCTGCGGACTGGCGCGCATTGGCGGCTTTGCGGTTGGGATTGTGGCCAATCAGGCCTCGCCGGCGCAACAGACTGACCCGTCGTCCGGCGCGAAGCGCGTGGAATTTGGCCGCGTGATCTACACCGAAAGCGCCGAGAAGGCCGCACGCTTCATCATGGATTGCAACCAGAACCTGGTGCCGTTGGTGTTTCTGCACGATGTAAATGGCTTCATGGTGGGTCGCGACGCCGAATGGAGCGGCATCATCAAGGCCGGTGCCAAGATGGTGAATGCGGTAGCGAATTCAGTAGTGCCGAAAATTACCGTGATCATTGGCGGATCTTTTGGCGCGGGACATTACGCAATGTGCGGCAAAGCGTACGACCCTCGATTTGTCTTTGCCTGGCCTTCCGCACGGTATGCCGTTATGAGCGGAGCGGCGGCCGCGAGCACACTGGTGGAAATCAAGATCAAGCAACTGGAGCGCGGCGGCAAGAAACTGAGCGAGCAGGACCGCAAGGAACTGTTCGACGCCACCAAAGCCACTTATGACCACCAGACCGATCCTCGCTACGGCGCGGCAAGATTGTGGATCGACAAAATTATTGACCCGATGGAGACGCGCCAGGCACTGATCACGGCGCTGGAAGCGGCTAGTTTAAATCCGGAGGTGAAAGAGTTTAAGGTGGGAGTTTTGCAAACCTGATCTTTTTCCGAAGTTCCGAGCGAAGCGAGGAATCCCTTTGCCCTGAAGGATCTCGACTTATACATCCTCGGAGTAATAGGGTTCCCTCACTGCGTTCGGGATTTCAGAAAAACTCCAGCAGCGGTCAACAGTATGAGCAACGAAATCAAGATCATCGAGTGTCCGCGCGATGCCTGGCAAGGCCTCAAAGGCCAGATTTCCACGGCCATCAAAGTCCAGTACCTGCGCGCTCTGATTGGGGCCGGATTCAAGCACATAGACGCGGTGTCGTTTGTTTCGCCCAAGGCCATTCCACAGATGGCGGATTCAGAAGCGGTTCTCAAAGAGCTTGATCCGCCGGACGACGTCGAAATCATCGGCATCGTCGTCAACCAGAAAGGCGCGGAGCGGGCCATTGCGACCGAGGCCGTTCAGACGCTCGGGTTTCCGTATTCCATCTCACCGACATTCCTGGAACGCAACCAACACCAGACGCTCGAAGCCGCGGCCGATGAATTGGAGCAGATCAAGTTGAAAGCCAACGCCGCAGGGCTGAATGTTGTTGCGTATATTTCCATGGCTTTCGGCAATCCTTATGGCGATCTGTGGAATGCGGAAGAGGTGATTGAAGCCGTGGGCATTCTGGCCGACATGAACATCACGCAGATTTCACTGGCCGATACCGTAGGCCTTTCGACGCCGGCGCAGGTGAAAGAACTGATTACGGCAGTGACCGGGGCGTACGACTATCTGGAGATTGGCGCGCACCTGCACAGCACGAAAGCCGGAGTGGCAGAGAAGATCATTGCCGCATATGAGGCTGGCTGCCGGCGATTTGATTCGGCGATCGGCGGGTTGGGTGGATGTCCGTTCGCGCAGGATGAAATGATCGGCAATATTCCGACCGAGATTGCACTCCGGGCATTACTGGAGCAGGGCGTGGATGTGCCGCTGAAAAAGTCGCTGGATTCAGTGGTGGCGATGTCGGCCGATATTGCGAAGAAGTTCACGGTGGTGATGTGAAGAAGAGATTAAAGGTGTATGGCTTCGTTGCACTGACCCTGGGAGCGGCCAGCTTGGTCATCAAATATGGCTATGCCGATTTGTCTGCGCTCGCATGGCACATACGCCACGGCTCTCATGTCAACGGCGGCGGCGTCAGAGTTCCAGTTCCTATTTCTTTCGAAGCCAGCGATCCCGCGGGACTGCCTTCAGTTTTGATAACTCGGTCACGAGGACTTCTCTGGCACGAGGGTGGCCTTATCGATATTGATTTCAGGAGAATGCCTTCGCCTGAAGACGAAGAGGTGTTGGTGGCGCTGCTGCCGAAAAGCAGCTCTACCATAAAGCGCACGAAAATCGGTGAGCGTGCAGCTACTTTCGCTGGCCGGCAGGGCAAATGTGTTGAATACAATACGCAATTGATTGCTCCCGGTCTCGTGATCAAAAGTTATGAAATCTACTGCAGGTTTAATGGCGATGTGAGCGCTCGTTTTATGGGCTCACCAAAGATCAAGGATAATTTTTACAACATTATTCAAACTGCGGAACCGCTCGGAGCAAAAGAGTGATGTCCTACAAAACCGTTCTATACACCGAAGCCGCCCGCATCGCCACCATCATGCTCAATCGCGCGGACAAGCGCAATGCCATCAGCTATGAGTTGATGGATGACCTGATTGCCGCGCTGAAGCAGGCCGCCAGTTCGTCCGCGCAAGTGGTAATCCTGACCGGCGCGGGCAAAGCTTTTTGTTCCGGCATGGACCTGGACAATCTAAAGCAGCTTACCGGGCGAACGCACGAGCAGAACGCCCAGGATTCGGAGACCATGGCGTCACTGTTCCGGACGCTGTATGACTTTCCCAAGCCGACGATTGCGGCGGTGAACGGTCCGGCCATCGCCGGAGGAACGGGCCTGGCGACGGTGTGCGATTTCACGCTTGCCGTTCCGGAAGCGAAGTTCGGATACACAGAAGTCCGCATCGGTTTTGTGCCGGCGATTGTTTCGAGCTTTCTCATCGCGAACATCGGAGAGAAGCGCGCACGTGACCTGTTGCTTACAGGCCGCATTTTTGGCGTAGATGAAGCGGTCAGGCTTGGCCTGGTAAATGAAATCGTCGCACCCGATCAGCTGATGACGCGGGCGCAGGAGCTTGCCGGCCAGTTGCTGGAGAACAGCCCTGCGTCGTTACAGGCCACGAAGAGATTGCTTTCCAGTTATACTCGCGAGCAACTGGACCGTCAGGTAGCGCAGGCAGTACAGGGCAACGCCGCAATTCGTCAGACCGCGGATTTCAAAGAAGGCATCACAGCATTTCTGGAGAAGCGTAAACCTACTTGGACAGGAAAATAGAAGACATCAAAACAAAGGATCTCAAGACAAAGATCTGGGGCGAGACCAGACTGCGCGTGCGCTACGCCGAGACCGACAAGATGGGCGTGGTGTACCACTCCAATTTCTTGATTTGGTTTGAGGTCGGACGCGTGGAACTGCTGCGGCAGCTGGGCTTCCAATACAGCGAAATGGAGACAGAAGACAACTGCCACATTCCCGTGGTCGACCTGCGGGTCCGCTACAAGGCGCCGGCCCAGTATGATGATGAGATTGTGGTACGCACACAGATCAAGAATGTACGCTCATCGTTGTTGCACTTCAGTTATGAAATCTTTCGCGAGGCCGATCGGACTTTGCTGGCCACGGGCGAGACCATGCACATCATCGTGGACAATAAATTAGCACGCACGACTCTGCCGGAAAAATATATGCAAGCCTTCAATGGACTCAAACACAACTCATGAACGTTCTTCAGATTAACGGTAACGATCTTTCGCTTGATGACCTGCGCCAGGTGGTATATGAGCGTCGGCTGGTAGAGCTGGCGGATGGCGCACGCAAGAAAGTTGTCGCCGCGCGTGAAGTCGTAGAAAAACTGCTTAGCGAAAACCGCGTGGCCTATGCCATCAACACCGGCGTCGGCAAGCTGAGTGACGTCCACATTGAACCGGCGCAGAACCGCCAGCTTCAGGTCAATCTGATCCGCTCGCATTCGGCGGGCGTGGGTGAGCCGCTTAGCCAGGAAGAGACGCGGGCCATGATGCTCCTGCGCGCCAACTCATTGGCCAAGGGATTTTCAGGTGTTCGACCGGAGGTGATCGACCTGATCTGCGCCATGCTGAACAAGTGCGTGCACCCGGTGGTGCCATCGCAGGGAAGCGTCGGTGCCAGCGGTGATCTTGCTCCGCTCGCCCATCTGGCGCTGGCGATGATTGGTGAAGGCCATGTCTGGAAAGAGAACACCTGGAAGGAAAACGCCTGTAATGACAGTGCTCGCACCAGCAGTGCCGAAGCTTTGCAGCGTGCGCAGATCAGGCCGCTGGTCCCGGAAGCCAAGGAAGCCATCTCACTGATCAATGGCACGCAGGCCATGTTGGCGGTGGGAACGCTTTCTCTGTTGGCGGCGGAAACGTTGGCCGAAACCGCCGATGTGCTGGGCGCAATGTCACTGGACGCGCTGCACGGCACCGATGTCGCTTTTGATGCGCGTATCCATGACGCGCGGCCGCATGCGGGACAGAGCCAAGTCGCCGCCAACCTGCGGCGGCTACTGGCGGGAAGCGGGATTCGCGAATCGCACAAGGATTGCGGGCGAGTGCAGGATGCGTATTCGCTGCGGTGCATTCCCCAGGTCCACGGCGCGGTGCGCGATACTCTTGAGTTCTGCCGCCGGACTTTTGAGATCGAGATGAATTCAGCGGTGGATAATCCGCTGGTCTTCGTTAAGAGCAAAGGCGAAGGCGACATTATTTCCGGCGGGAATTTTCATGGTCAGCCACTGGCCTTTGCCCTGGATTATATGGCGATCGCGTTGAGTGCGCTGGCTGGAATCTCTGAGCGGCGCATTGAGCGCCTGGTGAATCCTTCATTGAATGAGGGCCTTCCGCCCTTCCTCGCGCCCGATGCCGGCATCAACTCCGGCTTTATGATGCCGCAAGTAACGGCGGCGGCGCTGGCCAGCGAGAATAAAGGGCTGGCGCATCCTGCATCAGTGGATTCAATTACGACCTCAGGCAACAAGGAAGATTACGTCTCCATGGGTATGGCCGCGGCGATCAAGTTGAAACGCATTGTCGCGAACACCACCAACGTGCTGGCCATTGAAGCTTGCGCAGCAGCGCAGGCGCTGGATTTTCTGGCCCCGCTCAAAAGCAGCCAACCATTGCAGAAAGCCCACGCGGCCATTCGTCAGGTGAGCCCTACAATCGAGCAGGACCGCGTGTTTGCGGAAGACTTTGCGAAGCTGGCGGAGTTAATACGGGCCGCCGCATTAACCAGATAATTTTTTACGGCGGAGACGCGGAGACCATCACCATTACGTAGCGTACTGCGCTTCGCCATT
>DATCAX010000300.1:0-8124 GCA_036512375.1 Candidatus Angelobacter sp.
TCCGCCAGTGGAAGCATGTTTCTCTATTGCCCAGACGCACCAGTTCGTGGCGCACGCATTCCATAACAACACAGAAATCACCAACCAGATTGGCAATTTCACGTGGTCTGCATCCGCGGCCAGCGTGGCTTCCGTGGATGCAAACGGCCTGGCGGCGGCTCGTGTGCCCGGCATAACGGGAGTGGTTGCCAGCGTTGGCTCAACAACCTCACCGGCGGTTTTCTTCAAGAGCTGCATGCCGGTGCTGATCGTCCTGCATATTAACGGAGACCCAGCCGGAGTTCCGACCGAAGCAATCATCATGAATCTGGCGGACACGAGGATAGTTCAGGCCGATATGGTAGACGAGCTCGGGGCCATTACGCCGAATGCGCCGGTCACGATTCTCAGCAACAACACCACTGTCGCCACAATCACGGCAACAACGGTGACGGCGCAGTCTCCCGGGGGCGCTGCTCTTCAGGCCGTTTGCGCGCCGCCATCCTGCGGGTTTGGCATCAATACGCCGATCTACAGCAACTTATTCAGTATTTTAGTGAATGGAACCAGCCCTAATACCACAACGGTGTACGCTGCGAGTTCCTTCGCTCCCCCAGCCGGCGCTACCATTCCAATGATCCCGATTGATACCAGCAAGACGCCGCCGGTTGCCGGGACCGCAATCAACCTGCCCGGAGCTCCTTTCTCAATGTTATTTGACCGGGCAGGGACGACGGGTTTCATTGGAACCAGCAACGGTCTGGCCACATTGAACACCGCCACCAACGCGGTAACTCTGGTTACACCGGTGCCTATAGGCAAGGTGCTCGCGGTTTCCGCTGATGGAAACCAGGTGATCATTTCCAACGCCGCCGACGATCCTTCCACGGGCGCTCCCATTGATCCGAACGCTTCTGAGCAGCGCGTTTGGATCTTCGATAGAGGCGTGAATACCATCACCACTTTTGTTCTTCCCGGCGCAGTCGCCGCAAACTTTGATGATGACGCCTTCAGGGCATACATCGTAGCCAGCAACGGCAACGTGTATGTATTTTCGCCGCTGCTTACAGTGCAAACGTTTAGTCTCGGGGGTAGCAACACGGATGTCACGCAGCTGGCTTCCGGGCCTTTCGCTTACGTCGCCAACTCCGCCGGCCTGAAAGTGATTGCCACCTGCAACAATCTTTCACAGGCAACTACTCCGCCCACCAACTCCACCACTATCCAACTGGTGCAATCCGTGCGAAATGCCAATACGATTGTGGCGGTGGATTCCACCGGTGTTGACGTTGAAACGGTCAACCCCTCGGCGCTCACTCCACCGGTCACCATCACACCCGCGAATTGTGCCGGCAACGTCAGCTACAGCAATACCTTTGTCAATTTCGCGTCTGGCGCATTTACGGCGCGGCAGCTCCTGGTGGCGCCTGACGGTAAGCATATGGCCGTGCTGCCTGCCAACATCAACAAAGTCTTTACCGTCCTGAATGGAAACAATTTTGGATTCGCCTCGCTACCCGCCGGGGCCACCGAGGCCTTGAGCGGCGGCATGACGCCGGACGGCGCGACTATCTGGGTGGGCGTGGCCGGCACCAACTCCGTTGACCGGATCGATCTGCTCAATAATATTGACGAGATCCAGCTCCCCATGACCTTCCAGAAATCAGATGGTTCACCGGCGCCGCCAACTCTGGTGGTTATCCGACCCAAGTAGGCGGAGCGCAAACTTTGGCCGAGCCGCCCGTAAACCAATATCGCGGGCGGCTTGCGCCTTCTCCCACCGGCTATCTCCACCTGGGACACGCCCGCACCTTCTGGTTGGCGTGGCAGCGTGCCCGCAATGCGCACGGCAAACTCGTTTTTCGCAATGAAGACCTGGACTACCAGCGATGCAAGCCGGAATTCGTCCGCGCCATGTATGAAGACTTGCGCTGGCTTGGCCTGGATTGGGACGAGGGTTTCGATCTTACACCCCAGCCTGGCAAAAGCGGCCAGCCTGGGGGCCCCGATCTTGACAGCGGCATTAGCCACGGCAACTTTGTTCCATACTCGCAAAGCGAACGCCGCAGCTTCTATCTCGAAGCATGGCGCAAACTGCGCGACAGCGGCTTTATTTATCCTTGTACCTGTTCACGCAAAGACCTGGAACGGGCTTTGTCTGCGCCGCACGAAGAACCATTGCATACAGGACCATTGCATACAGGACCATTGCATGGAGCGCCATTGCATGGAGCGGCGCCGCCCGAAGCGGGATTACCGAACAATGGCCCGCCCGACGCGGACGATGAGCTCCCCTACCCAGGCACTTGCCGCGATAACTTATCAAGCGCCCGAGACTACGATTCGCCAGCAGGAGTAAGCTGGCGATTCAAAGTCCCCGACGGCGAACAGATATCCTTCGACGACGGTTATTTCGGACGGAAGGAGTTCGTCGCCGGTCGCGACTTTGCCGATTTTCTCCTCTGGCGGCGGGACGATATTCCCGCTTATCAACTGGCGGTGGTCGTCGACGACGACGCGATGCAGATCACTGAAGTCGTCCGTGGCGCAGACTTGCTCAAAAGCACCGCTCGCCAACTGCTGCTGATCCGCGCACTGGGTTATTCAGTGCCCGCATATTTTCATTGCCCGCTGCTGCGCGACGAAAAAAATGTCCGGTTGGCAAAAAGGCATGATGCGCTGAGCTTGAGGAAGTTGCGGGAGCAGGGCGTAGATCCCGAAGAACTGCGCAAGATGTTCGCGGAAACGTTGAGACCTTTTTGAGCCGAAAAACTTTGGGGGCTAGGATTGGAGCGCCTTTAGGCGGCGCTAGCGGGAACGATGTCGCCACATCAAAATAGCCTGCGCGGCCGTGAAACGGTTTACCTGCTTTTATCACCAACCAGATATAGCAATATCTACCCTAAAAAGTCGCGGAGCAGTCTGACGGCTGACGGATTTTTTGCACGACTGCTGAAGGTGTAACACCGGTTCTTCCGTTTGTTCTGAAGTCGAGGACTCCAATTGAGGAGAAGCCAGATCTATGAAGATCATCTTTCGGTTGATTGTCATCCTGTTTCCGCTGATCTTCCTGGGTCAGGAAGGGGAATTGCCTAACAAGGAACCTAGACGGCCGTCCCCGCCTATCAGTGAACCGAAAACCAGCCAACAAAAGGTGTCCTCGCCAACATCTGCTCTTGAGATCCAAGGCAATAGGCTTGTTTCGCTGGATCCCGCTTGTAATGCGTGTAAGGGAGCTCCCATCACGCTGCAGGTCCATAACAAGAGTTCCCGGAAACTTCCTCTCTATTTCAGCACCGGTGAAGTGACGAGCACTCCCAGTGGCAAGGACTTCAATGCGAAGATCTTGTTTGTTCCTCTGGAGGGCGAGGACGACCATGAAAATTCGAAGAAAACGACTGTGGCCGCCGGAGAGACTTTCAAGCTTCGCGCCTCGGTCGTGGGCACGCTCAATCAGGGTACCTGGGAAATCACGTTGCTTAATCAGGGCAAGCCCTTCGGCAAGTTCAAGGTCCTGAATTCGCCCGTTACTTTTAATGTGAAGCCGGATGTCGCTGACGCAACCAATGTAGAACTCAAGTTCACCCGCGGCGAAAGAACTGGCATCACCATCAAGAACGAGGATGCGATTTCCTACATGGTGGAGTGCTTCTATACGATTGGAGCGGTATCAGCCCCATGCAAGCTCGGGAATACGGAGAAACCGGACCAGCAGATTGAACAGCCGAATGATTTCAAGACTTCTCCAAAAGGTTCTACAGCCGTCCACGTGGTCCCTCATCCGGCTACGAAGGCTGAGCAAGAAAACCCGTCGAATCAGCAGACGGCGGGATCGAACGATTTCAAGGTCTCGTCGAAAGGGTCCACAGTAGTCTACGTGGATCCAGATCGGCAATGGTTCGAACACGCGCAAGCTCAGGGTCAGTGGGATAAAGCTGGCGCTTGGTTGCATGTGTTGCGGGGCCTGATTTCCGACTCTCGCGGCGACGGCCAGCTCACGATCCGGTTGCGTTCCAACAATTGCGGCTCCGATCTTGCGGCACCGGTGAAGATATTCAAATTCAAGAGCAGTCTTTTCGGGTACTCGGATGAAACCCGCCAAATCTCGGGCTTTGTCATTGTTTTTCTCGTGCTGTTTGCCGGCGCGATGCTTTCCGTCTTGGCCAATTTGCTGTTGCCCGGTGCGGCCCGCCGTCTGAAGGTCAAGGAAGAATTGGCCGTCGTCTCCCGGAAAGTGAGCGACCTTTCCATGGACCTTGACTCAAGGGTTCGGGTTCCTCTCGGTGTGGAGCGGGCTCGTTTGTCAACGCGCCTCGAGGAACTGGGAACAGTCTCTCCGGATTTCTCCACTGCCATTGCGGAAATCGAGAAAGATGTCGCTGGACAGAAAATTCGCCTGGACGTTCTGGAGAAAATGGAATTGGTCGTCCGGCGCTATTGGAAAATGCGCCGCGAGGGCCGTTTGCCCATGTCCCTCACACAGGAGATCGACGACATTCGCCAGCAGGCTACGGATGTGTTGGCCAGGTCCGAGCCCAAGGATGCGGACCTGCAAAATGCTCAGTTGCTGATTCAAGAAATTGAAAAACGGATTAGCAACATTGATCAGGCCAATCCAGCGCTAGCGCAGCAATTGGTGGGGCGCTTCCAAAAACTGCAGGACGACATGGGTGACAGAGTAATTGCGAACTCCCCGACCTTGCAAAAGCTGCAATCTGCCTTACCGGAACTTTTCCTCAAATTGAAAGCGGTCCTGCCCAAGGCGGAGGACATCAGACCACCGGACTACGTGGAACTCGATACGACGGTTTCTCAATTGGAGATCGTGAATCGATACAATGCCCTGGAGAAAAATCCCGTGGACGACAACCAGAGAAATAGACTGGGAGCGTACCGTAACAAGCTCCTGGCCCTTCTCCGCCAAACGGGATGGGACGCGCTCAATCAGGCCCGATCACTGATCCAGCAGTTAGAGGAGAACGTGCTCCCGGAAGATGTCGCAAAAGCAGTCGAGGATAAGCAGGTGGAAATCGAGGCGGACCGAAACCTCATCTACCAGTTCGAGTCAGTCGGTTTCCGGCTGCTCTTTTTGAACAAGGCGATCAGCGCGTCCACTGCTCGCCGGGAATTTACAACCAAGTGGGACTTCGGCGACAACCTTACAGAGCGTGGGGGATGGGTTTCTCACTATTTTACAAATCCCACGATGTTGAGCAATGTGATGCCCTGGAGTCAGGCCATCGGGCGGTTGAGCATTGGCTTCATAACTGCCTATCTCATCATAGGATTGCCGGTAGCTTGGTTTGTAGAAGGCATGGAGGTCAGTCGCTGGGTTCTGGTTCTAGCCGGATTGATCTCGCTGGCGTTGGCGGTCGTGGTAATTCCTTTTACGCCCTTAGGTCGCGAGTTCTGGCTTGCCATAAAAAAAACCTGGAACTCCAACCTGGGCAAGCGAGAAACAGACCCTCAATACCTTCGCCCACCCTACACTCTGACAGCATTCTTGACTCAGCCGGATGGAGCACCCCTTCCCCATACAGTCGACAAAGCGCTCGAAGTGTATAAGACTGCACGAACGCGGCTTCCAGCATCTTTTTGGGTGGAAGCCACTCGGTTTGCCATCACGTTGCTGATCGTGCTCGTAGGATTGGTGACGGGTGCGAAAGAGCAATTGCTCAAGCTGGATGTGTTTCCCGCGCTGGCGGCCATTTTCATGATCGGCTTCGGAGCCAACGAGGTGAAAAAACTGTTTACCCAGAATCCTCAGGGTTAATAGGAGACAGCGACGCCTTGCCGATGCTTTCGTTGCTAGTTCTTTTCCTCGGGCTTCCACGCATCCCCGGGGAGGCACAGACCAGAACGAGATGGGGAGAACTCCCTGAGGCGCCATAGCGGAGAACACATCGTCGGGCCCCTTCGACTGCGCGCTCGAGATGTTCAACAAGGATGGAATGCGATGGCGCTCCGCTCAGGGTGACAAAGAGATGAAGTGTGGGCTGCTAAAAACATATGTTTCCGCAGAGTGGCTTTGTCAAGATGGCCTACTTCGCAATTGAAACAGAGGCTGAGATGCGCTATGTTGAAGCTGCCCACATGGGTAGAAGCAACAGATGATCTTTGAAAAATTAGCAGCTAGCAAATAGTAATTGGCAGCTAGCCGGAAAAAACAAACCCTTACCAGGGCTACACACTGATGACCCTGATTAGAAGTAGGATCGAACAAGCGGAACCCTACGCCAATCAGTGCACACTGCGTGAACTCTATGCCAATCTGGGATGGCATGGGATGAATAGGGAGGGGGAGGGAGACCCCAAAACCTCACCACTGATTAACACGGATGACATTGATCAGAAGCGGGATTCCCGGGATTGAATCGTGCAAATCCTTTGGAATCCCAGTTGAGGGGTATGGGGGTAGGGCTACTCTAGTTCGTCCCTCCGCTCGGTTGGGCTGGCGCGGCAGGCTTCTTTTCGTCGGGCTTGCCCAGATCGCCGAACGGCCACAGGCCGAAAGCTTTCAGGAAGACGTCATTATGTTTTTCCACCAGCATCCTGGCGGTCTTCTCCGGAGGCCACGGGCTGGCCAGGCGCTCAGGGCGGTCGGCGATCCAGAATGCGGTCAGGCCCATGACGGTGGCGTCGCGGGTAAGCAGGTCAGGTTTGACTTTGTCAAAGGTATCAACGGCGGAGTGGTGCGTGTATTTGTATTCCGGCGAATCCTGGCCCATGTTGATTCCGGGCAGACCGGCAAGAATGAATGGCCCCGCGTCGGTACCGAAAACGGTATTGTCGTCGACTTCAACTTCGCCAAACGACTTGACGGAGTCAGCGAATTTTTTGACGGCTGGAATCAGGTCATCGCGTCCGCCCAGGTTCAGCTTTACCACCGGCCCCTGACCGTTATCAAGGATAAGCGCGGCAACGTGGCTGGGCAGTTCGTCCTTATGCATCTTGGTATAAGCGATGGAACCAAGCAGGCCCTGCTCTTCACCGGTGAAGAGCACAAAACGGATGGTGCGTTTGGGTTTGAAGCCGCTGAGCTTGATGGCTTTGGCCGCGCCCAGCGTTGTGGCTACGCCGCAGCCGTCGTCGGTGGCGCCATCTGCCAGGTCCCAGGAATCAAGATGGCCGCCCACGACGATCACCTGTTCAGGATGTTCGGTGCCGCGGATTTCACCCACCACGTTAGCCGAAGCCACCGGACCGCTGCTTACCCGATTCTGCACGTTGATCTTCAGACGCACGGGCTTACCCTGATCGATGAAGCGGTTGAGCTGCTGCTGGTCTTCGGCGATCATGCTGACTACTGGGATTTCATAATAGGTGTCAAAGCCCATGGCGCCGGTGTGAGTAAGGTGCATGCCCGCGGGAAATCCGCCACCCTGGCCGCCGATGATGGCGATAGCGTGGGCCTCATGCGCTTTTTTCAGGAAGTCGCCAAAGCGGGCAAAGTTCCCCATGCCCGGAGGCGGCGCAGCGCCCTTCTTCACGATCAGCAGGACCTTGCCCGACCACGAAGCAGAGTTGTTCTTCATTTCATCTTCAAGCTGATTGATGTTCACCGGCACGATCTCAGCTTCTTCTCCGCCTTCTTTGGTGGAACCCACCCAGCCCATGGAATCGATGCTCAGGCGGCGATGGATGGGCACAACCAGTTCGGCCGTGGCGGAGCCGCGTGTCCATCCGCGCGAGATCTGCCATTTTTCCGCGCGGACATTTTCCAGTCCCATCGCGCGCATCTTCTGCATGCCCCATTCCACGGCTTGTCCAGCCTGAGTGGAACCGGTTACCCGTCCGCCAATGTAGTGAGAAAGTTCTTCCAGATCGTCATAGGCTTCAGCACTCATCATTCCCTGTCCGGCGATGGCCGTGAGCGCGGGCATGGTGCCGTCCTGCGCGGGGGCCGCCGGTTCGGCCGGGTTGGACGCTGAACCGCGGAGTGAAAAGCAAAGCAGCAAGGCCAGTCCGGTTGTGAGCGACAGCAGTTTACGCATGTGAGTGCACCTCGGAAAACAATTTCAATCAGGGCGAAGGCAGATTATATCCTGTCTTAAAGACGTGGCCTCGTGGTGACGGTGAGCAGATGACTGCGTGATTTAGAATGTGTCTCGCAATCTAAAACTTATGAGAATTCTATTTTTGTTA
>DATCAX010000301.1:0-2829 GCA_036512375.1 Candidatus Angelobacter sp.
GCTCATCCCTTTGCGGGACTCGCACATCAAATAGACCGTGGCGAACCATTTGGTGAGCGGCAAATGAGAGTCATGGAAGATAGTTCCAGCAGTCACGGAGAACTGATAGCGGCATGAATCGCAATCGTACTGATTACGGGCAAGGATGCGGGAGATTTTGTCAGATTTGCAATTCGGGCAAGTCACCTTATCGTGCCAGCGGAGTGCTTCAAGGTAAGCGCGGCATTTCGCATCGTCACCAAACTTTAGAAGGACTTCACAGAGATTCATAGAAGGCGAGACGGTTTTCATTATGGCTACCCCTAAAAAGACGAAATCAAAAAAGCATCCGAAGGATATGACCACCGATGAGGCTATCAAGCACATCTTCCATCCGAAGATCGTTAAGCACTTGAAAAACCATGTAGTTAAGAGTGGACATAAGCCAGCAAAGACAGGATAGCAAAATGGCAACCTTGCGTCAAGTATATAATCGTCTAACGAATGGGGGGAGGGGTGGTCTAGCTTCTAACTCTGCCCGCATCTTAGCGTACCGCGAGTAGCAAGAAGGCGTCAGTCTCACGATGACGGTTTGAAGCGCGACGGTTTTTGCGTCGCGCGGCTTTGACCCTACGCCAATCGAAGCCCAATTGCTGAAGCTCACGCCAATCTGGGATGACTTGGGATGACCATCGCTCAAGTCTACGCCAACCTGGGATGGGGATAGGAGGGGGAGGGGGTGCGGAGATCGGGACATCGGGAGATCGGAAACCGACCCGTCGTTAGCAAAGACACAGGCAGGAGTGCCTGTGCCACTTAATGAGGAGGACTGAGTCACATAGATGAGGGCGGCTTTGCTGCACGAGTTTCGTGGGTAGACGCTACTCGATCCTCACCACGCGCTCACTTACTTTCGGAAATTTCTCAAACACTGCGGGATCGTGGCCGGGGACGATCAATCGCGGCGAAGCGGCAAGCGTTTTCATGCGGTCCTGGGCGTGCAGGTTGGACACGGCGTCCAAGGTCTGAGCGATGGGGACATGCTTCTCAAGATTCTCGTAGAGATACATGTTGTCGCTGGCCAGAATAACAATGCCGGCTTTGGTATTCACGCCCACGTACTGCGACTGGAACGTATGTTTGCCGCCGGTGTAGCAGGTAATTCCGGGAAGAATTTCCTGGGCGTCGCCAGGGACGAGGCTTACGCGGCCGGCCAGGTTGAGTTTGACAGCGGCAAGCACGTCTTCCGGCTCAATGCCGCCGTGGTTGCGCGGGCTCTGCCAGGCTTCTCCGGTGTAATAAGTGTATTCATCTTTTTGCAGCCAGATGCGCGCGCGGGGGAAAAGATCCATGCCGTCAGCGTGGTCCCAGTGCATGTGTGTGATGATCACGTCAGTAATATCTTCCGGCGTGAGTGCGGGCTGGCCGGCGGGCATGATTCCAGGTTGACCAACTGCTTCAGACGCTTTGATGAAGCCCTCAACTTTGAATTCTTTGAAGAACTGCGGGCGATAGAAGCCGGAATCGACGAGGATATTGCGGCCGTTGCCGCGTATGAGCCAGACCGTCATGGCGATGGAGAATTTGCGCTGCGGATCGGCGCCGGCAATGAGCGCGTTGATAGGAAAGTCTGGAATGGAAGCATAGCGGATAGCAAAAACTTCATACACCGGCAGGACGGAAGTCGGGAGCGGCCCAGGCGCGGTGGCAGCAGACGACTGAGCAACCGGTGGAGCAGAAGTCGCAAAAGTGGAAGGAGCGGAAGGTGTTGTAGGAATGGCTGGCTTCGTTTGCGCGATGGTCGGCAAAACAGAAAGGAAAAACAGGGTAGCGACAACCGATTTTGCTATCATTCCGGCTCCATTCTGGGGCATGATCCGCGTGACGGAGAAAGTGTAAGGAAATAAAGACTGCATGAATAGTCCGGGTATGTCGAGAGTTCCGAAAGTGCCTTCCTTGTTGCGCCGCATCAGCTTCAGCTTTCTGCTGGGTTGCGGCCTGTTTCTGCTGGGAGCGCTCCTGCAACTTGTACTGGAAAAGCGCGGTATTACGCGCTCATCCATGTATATAGATGACCTGGTGCTGGGGCTGCTGGCGGGATTGATGGCATTTGCGTATGAGCATCGGCGATCCAGGGAGATACGCCAGAAGCTGGCGGTGATTTCCGCCATGAATCATCACGTCCGCAACGCGCTGCAGACGATTGCATATGTGCCTTACACGGAGCAGGCGAAGCAGATGATGCTGATCCAGCAGTCAGTGAATCGGATCCAGTGGGCGCTGAAAGAGATCCTGCCCGGAGAAGGAAACGAGATCCAGAATTTCCCACCGACAGCGGCCTTGACTGAGCTGAAAGCAGTGGACGCGGTGCCGCAGACAGGAACGTCAGCCAAAGGCTGAAGAGGGAAGACGGATGTTTACGCGACCTTGAGGCTGGTAGTCGGCGTGCGCGGAAATGGTAGGGAAGCAGGCTGTAAGCGATTTTGAGAATGTATTTAGACTTCGCGGAAATCAGTGGTGAAGGCAAACTGCTGCAAATGTCCGGACAACTGATACAATAATCAAAGCCGCAACCTCCGGAGAGGTGGCCGAGTGGCTGAAGGCGGCGGTTTGCTAAACCGTTATAGGGGCTAACACTTCTATCGGGGGTTCGAATCCCCCCCTCTCCGCCATTCAGTCTGCAGCTCAGAGAATTGTTCTCTGATTCGTCGCGAATCACCCGCAATCCGGGCGTTTTTTCGCTTTCCCAAAATCAGAATGAGCTCTAGAGCAGCAGGGAAACCCGAGTTTGGGCCATTATTCTCTTCTCGGCGAATCGGCAGTCCACTTTTCAATCCCGAAAAACCCCAG
>DATCAX010000302.1:0-11471 GCA_036512375.1 Candidatus Angelobacter sp.
CACGAATGCAACTTCCTGCGCCTGAAACAAAACTTTGCCGGTAGCCAGCACCATTTGTTTATCGAAAAACAATGTCGGCATCCAGGCCAGATTCGCTTTAGCCAGGTCTTCACCGGTGATGATTGCCAGTACGCCGGGCAGTTTCTTCGCCGCCTCGGTATTGATGCTCTTGAGCCGCGCATGCGCGTAAGGGCTACGGACCATCTGACCGTAGACCATGTGAGGCAGGTTCACGTCGTCAACATAGTTGCCTTTTCCCTGCAGGAAGCGCGAATCCTCTTTGCGCTTCATGCTGTGGCCCATGCCGCTGATTTCAGGACTTGTCTTATGCATCACTTACCTCCCTGCGCCATCTTTTTGGAGGCGAATTGAACGGCTTTGACGATGTTCTGATATCCGGTACAGCGGCAAAGATTACCAGAAATTCCCCAGCGTATCTCGGCCTCAGTTGGCTGCGGGTTTTTCTGCAAGAGCGCGTAAGAAGAAATCAGCATTCCCGGCGTGCAGAAGCCGCATTGCAGGCCATGCTCTTCTTTAAAGCCCTCCTGCAACGGATGGAGAGCGCCATTGCTCGGCAAGCCTTCCACGGTCATGATCTCAGTACCGTCCGCCTGAACGGCAAACATGGTGCATGACTTTACCGTTTTTCCGTTCAGCAGCACGGTGCAGGCGCCACAGTTGCTGGTGTCGCAGCCAATGTGCGTTCCCGTAAGCCCCAACTGCTCGCGGATAAAGTGCACCAACAGCAGCCTGGGTTCAGCTGAGGCCTCGCGCTCCTTGCCGTTGATCTTGAGCTTGATCAGTTCCTTTTTCGCCATTGCGACTATCCTCCGTTGCCTTTGGGAACTGCTACTTATCTCGCCCGCTCTACAGCACGCGCCAGCGCCCGCTTGGTGAGCTCTTTGATGAGACCTGTTTTGTACTCTGCCGGGCCGCGCAAATCAGAACTGGGCTGCGCGGCATCTGCCGCAAGCTGCGCCGCCTGGCCGATCGCGGCCGCGTCAAGCTTCTTGCCGCGAAGCGAATCTTCAGCGCTTTTCGCTCTTATTGGTGTCCCGCCGACGTTCGTCAGCCCGATGCCAGCATTTTGCACTGCGCCTTTGTCATCCAGCGTGAGCTGCACAGCAACCGCCGCGGTGGCGAAATCTCCCACCTTGCGTTCCAGCTTGACGTAAGAACCACCACTTCGTGGCGCCGGAATCGGAATACGAATCTCAGTAAGAATCTCGCCGTGCTCCAGCGCTGTGGTGAAAAGCGAGACAAAGAAATCATCAATCGCGATTACCCGCTCGCCTTTGGCTCCCGTGGCAACAACCTGTGCTCGCAAGGCCAGCATCGTTGCCGGGTGATCATTAGCGGGATCGCCGTGGGCAAGATTTCCACCCACCGTCGCGAGATTACGGACCTGTGGATCAGCGATCACCGTGGCGGTATCGAGCAAGAGAGGATACTTCGTCCGCACCAGTTCAGATGACTCCAGTTCAGCCTCGCGTGTGAGGGCGCCGATCTTCAGGAAGCCGCCATCTTCCTTAATATAGGAGAGGCCAGCGATGCGGTTGATATCAATTAAATGGCTGGGCCGCGCTAGACGCAACTTCATCATGGGTATGAGACTTTGACCACCACTCAATATTTTGGCGTCGTCTCCGTGTTGTTGTAGAAGACCCACGGCTTCAGGAAGCGTCTTGGGCCGGAGATATTCGAAAGCTGGCGGGATCATGATCCACCTCTTTCAACATCAAACTACTTCTTCGGCGAACAGCGTAAGGCGGCTATTCGGGGAGGCGTCCCTTATATCACAGCGAACGTGGCGCGGGAAAGTCTCTGGCTGCCGGAATCCATAGCGGATCGGCTGCATTGAACTAGTGAGACGCCCAAGACTATGATACGCGTAGTAAATGTCCGATAGCCTTTATTCCAAAGCGGCGGAACTCGCGGCCCAGCGTAGACCTTTTGCAATCGCCACAGTAGTGCGCGTAGAAGGATCATCTTCCGCTCGTCGCGGGTCCAAGGCGCTCATCGATTCACAGGGCAATATTGTCATGGGATGGGTAGGCGGTGGCTGCGCGGAAAGCGCGGTACGCAGCGAAGCTTTACGCTGCATTCGCTCAGAAAAACCTGAGCTGATCACGTTGGATATGCAGGATGAAATCCTGGGTGTGGGCATGCCCTGCGGAGGAATGATGGACGTCTACATTGAGCCTGTACTGCCGCAGCCGGAATTGGTCATCGCAGGCCACGGACGGATTGCAGAAACGCTGGCCCGCCTCGGACTCCTGATGAACTTCGCCGTGACTGTGCATGATCCTGCGGCGAAGCGAGAGAATTTTTCTGAAGCTCAAACCATCATCTACAAAGATTTCGACGTTGCTGAGATTGCTTTTGGCCCCAGCACATATGTTGTGATTGCCACCCTACATAAGAATGATCATCTCTGGCTGCAGCGGGCCCTGGACGGCGAAGCAGCCTACGTAGCGCTTATTGCCAGCAGTCATCGTTCACGTCTCGTTTTGGATTATTTGCTGGCAGAAGGCGTGTCAGCGGAGAAAGTCGACCGCGTGTGGGCGCCCGCCGGTCTTGATCTAGGCGCTGCAGGACCGGAAGAAATCGCTTTGAGTATCATGGGCCAGATCGTTGCCGTTCGACGAGGCGGCAGCGCGGCTTCGCTCAAAGAAAAAATCTCGCATGTTCCTGACCTTGCAACTGAGCGATCTGGTGTCGCAGACAAAGTCATTCGACAATGCGATGTCGGCAAATCTGAATAAGGTTCGCTTACCTAACGCAAGAGGATGTAACCACAGCCTGGTTCCAACTCGTCCTGCGGTTCCTGCGGCTGCAAGATCAGGGTCATGCCGCCCTCCTTTACGAGATAGGTCCAGTTCGAAGTCGGCTTTTTGGGCCATGTGGGAGTCAGCTTGATCTTTGAAGCTTTCAAATCGAGTTCGTAGGTGCCGGCGAGCCGGACACCTGCGGCAATATTGTGTTCCTTGCCTACCCAGAATTGCTGGCTGACGTGAAATTTCCAGTTATTGCCGCGAAGTGACAAGGGGCGAGCTGCCGCGGCTTTAATCTCCTGCGTTTCGCCACATACCACGCGCGTGTCCACACGCCAGGCGCCAATCAGCGGATTCTCGTCGGGACGGAATACATACACTTTCGCCGACAATTTGCGCCGCCCGCTGTCCACGTCAGCATGAACAATTGCAGTTGCGCCATGAGGCACCGCTGCATCCACACTGATCTTCCCTGTTGGGTCGATTGAAATTCCCTGTACCGCGGGTTCAACGGACCACGCAACATTTGCTTCCAACGGAAACAAGGGACCATCAGGCACCGGATACATTGCTCGTGCTTGGTAGGAAGCGCCGGCTCGTATTTCAAGAGGTGAATCGGGGCCGATTAGAGCATTGTGAATCGGCCACTCGTCCGGCTTCGGCGCCTGCTTCTGAGCGAAGCACGCGATCGCCAGAACAATGCTGCTAAAACTGACACACAGAACGACTCGAACCCAGCACTTTCTCATGGTTCCATTTTCTCCTGTCGGTGCACTGCCACAATCTCCGCCATGATACTTAAAGCAATTTCCTCCGGGCTCTCAGCCCCGATCGCCAAGCCAGCCGGCGCGCGAATGGTGGCCAGCTTTTGCGGATCAATGGATTGTGCGCGAAGGCTTTTCACGACTTCTTCAGCTCGTTTCTTGTTGGCCAGCAGTGCAATATATCTAAAGTCAGCGTGCAAAGCCGCCATCACAGCTTCTTCATCAAATTGTCCGCGGCTGGCAACAACTGCATATCGTTCGACTGCGAACGGCAACAGTGAAAAATCCAGAGCGTGCAACGCACGGTCAGCCTCTGGCAGTTCAGAGAGGCGCGCGAATGGATCGACGATCGTGACATTAAAGTTCAACACTCCTCCGATTCTGGCCAGCGCCTGCACCAACGCATCGCGCCCAACCAGCACTAACTCTGGCCCTCCTGCGACAATATCCTCCCTGCTCTCAAGCGCAGCAATGGCAGCGGGCTCGCGCGATCCGTCCTGTTTTTGAACACCGCTCAGCTTCTCAAAATCATCGCGGCTGTCGATATCCAGCAGAATTCCGGGATCATCGACTGGAAGCTTGAGAATATTTTCCGTGTGATCGCCGAAAATTGCCCGGCAACCAACGTCACCATTCAGCCCTTGCACTTCCTGAAAGACTGAACGGTCCAGCAGCACTGGATTCCCGCGAAAACCGTTATAAGTGGGGATGATGATCTGCCACTTCGACTCTTGATGGCACGCAATCAATTGGTTGAGCGTTTCCGCACGGACAAAAGGTTGATCGGCCAGCACGATTAACGCCGCGCTTAACTTGGTATCCACGGCAGCCAGCCCGGTGCGCAGTGACGTGCCCATGCCCTGTTCATAGTCCAGATTGCGCACGATCTTCAGGCGTTCGGTCGAAATCTCCCTCTCCACACTTTCAGCGGCGTGCCCCAACACCAGAACAATCTCGCTGACATTGGACGCGCGCACGCTTTTCAGTGTCCGTTCCAGTATCGTTTCGCCGCCGATACTCAGCAATTGCTTGGGCGTACCCATGCGCCGCGATATTCCGGCGGCAAGCACCACCGCGGAGATCCCGGATTGCTTTTCAAGACCACTCATCTCAATTTCAAACTAACGCAAAGCCTAGCGACCGAACACGTTGAAGTCAATTTCGTCGGCACTGAGCTTTCACCTTCCACTTGTTGTACCGTATTAAGTGACGGGAGACCTGACTGAATGCAAAAGAGCGATTTACCTGAACCCTGGTTGCGCGGCACTCTGACTGAAGTACCGGCGGTGCAAAGAGCCGTGATGCACGCTCTGGAACTGGCCCGCGAAGACCTGGAGCGCTGGTGCGACGGCCTAAGTGATGAAGAGTTGCACGCCCGCCCGGGCGGGATCGCGTCAGTAGCGTTTCATCTCCGCCACATTGCGCGCAGCATCGATAGATTACTGAGCTATGCAGAAGGCAGACAGCTTTCCGCGGAGCAGGTTTCTGACATGAAAGCCGAGATGGAGCCACGGGGAAGCAGAAACGAGCTTATGGCGGAATTAGTGGTCGCGATCGCCAAAAGCGGCAAACGCATTCGCGCCTTCTCCGAGCAACAGATGCAGGAAGAACGCCACGTTGGCAAGAAACAGCTGCCGACATCGGTAGGAGGACTGCTTGTCCACGTGGCCGACCACGCGCAGAGGCACGTGGGCCAGGCGATTACCACAGCAAAGATTGTGGCTGCGCAAAGATAACAGAGTACGATCCATAAACGTCATGACAGCAAATGAAGAACAAGCAGGTCCCGCTTCGATTCGGCGCATCATGGCCGCCGCCCGTTTTGCCGCGGAAAAGCATGCCCAGCAAAGGCGCAAAGGTGAGAACGGGGAGCCCTACTTTAATCATCTGCTTGAAGTCGCGGAGTTAATTACTGCAAGCAGTCGTGATTTGGATGTGGAACTGGTAATGGCGGCTTTTCTGCATGACACGGTGGAAGATACGGGCGTCACGTTGGCGGAGTTGGAGGAACGTTTTGGCAAGAATGTTGCCGCGTTGGTGGCTGAAGTGACCGACGACAAATTGCTCCCGAAGGAAATGCGCAAAGCGTTGCAGGTACAAACCTCGCATAAGAAATCCGCGCGAGCGCAAACACTCAAGTTGGCCGATAAGATTTCGAATCTCCGCGCCATTGTCACCAGCCCGCCCGTGGGGTGGAACCTGGAAAGAAAGCAGCAGTATTTCGAATGGGCGCGCCAAGTTGTTTCCGGCATAACCGCTCCCAATGCATTTTTAAAAGCAGAGTTTGATAACACCTATCAGCTGATTTCGCTACTTAAATAAAGACAGCCATCCTCAAAGAGTTCTGATGCATCGTCCAAAAGATCAAAAACACCAATAAAATCCATCTCGGGATTGCAAAAAGCCCGCATCGAAGTATAGGTACCGCACCCGGTTATGCCTATGCGTGAGTTCCCTGCCAAAGCGGCGCTTTTTGTTTTGCTCCTCTCATGGATTATTTGTGGGACGACGCGCATAGCAAGGGCACAAGACAGACCTGCTCTGACCAAATTCACCACGAACCTAGACAGCCCTGATCTTCCCCATAACCGCCCGGACGCTAAAAGTTTTATCTTGTTGATGGGTGCGCAGATAAGTGAAACCGAGTTGGATTGCTCGCATTTCGTGCAGTACCTCTATGAGCAGGCAGGCCTCTATTACGGCTATGCGCCTTCCAGGGTTCTCTATGAGGGGATGGAAAGTTTCAAACGCGTACTTCATCCAAGAGCCGGTGACTTGATCGTCTGGCGAGGTCACGTAGGGATTGTCGTCGATCCCGCAGAGACAACCTTCCTGAGCTCTCTGCGCTCCGGGGTCAAAACCTCGTCTTATGAGTCACATTATTGGAGAAAACGTGGAAAGCCCCGTTTCCTGCGCTACATTAATCCGACGCCGGAATGGGCGACGCGTAAGGTAATGGCTTCGCGCGGCGGATCTACGGGCGAATAACTATCCACAAAACCAATGTCTGCGCGTTGCAGGTCATTGCTGTGAAAATCAGCGAGGTGCAACCAGAACTCGCTGGGTTGTCGTGGTCGCACTTTGTTGTTGATACCACGCGACGGTGCGCCTGAGTCCCTCTTCAAAACCTACATCTGCTGAATAGCCAAGCTGCTTTTGCGCCAAAGTAATGTCGGCCAGCGAATGCCTTACGTCTCCGGTGCGTGGCGGCGCGTACTTTGCTGCTCCGGAAAAACCAATGATCCTGCTCAGCATTTCAAAGATCTGGTTCAGGGAAAACCTTGTGCCTGTGGCGATGTTGAAGACGCGCCCCGAAACTTCTTTCGCCGGGACAAGGCAGGCTTTCAGATTGGCCTGCACGGCATTAGCGACGAACGTAAAATCACGGCTCTGCTCGCCATCGCCAAAAATTGTGGGCGACTCTCCCAGTTGCATCTGGGTAATGAATTTGGCCAACACGCCGGAATATTGTGAATTTGCATCCTGCCGCGGACCAAAGATGTTGAAGTAACGCAGACTTACGGTCTCCAGCCCGTAGACTGCTGAGAACGTTTGCAGGTAATATTCGCCTGTGAGCTTCTGCACAGCATAAGGAGAAATGGGCCGCGGAAGCATGTCTTCCCTCTTGGGTAGAACTTCGCTTTCGCCATAGGCTGAAGAAGACGCAGCATAAACCACACGCTTTGCTCCGGCATCGCGGGCCGCAAGCAGAAGGTTCAGCGTACCATTTACGTTTACCGCGTGGGTTAACTCGGGCTCGGCCACCGATTTGGGTACGGAAGGTAGCGCTGCCTGATGGATGACATAATCGATCCCCTTACACGCCGCCGTTACTCCCGCCTGGTCCAGCAGGCTGACCTGGTGGAAATCAATATCATCTTGGATGTCAGAGATGTTCTCCCGCTTTCCCGTGGAAAAATCATCCAGGCCGCGGACGGACTCCCCACGGCTGACCAGTTCATGCGCAATCGAAGAGCCTATGAACCCAGCAATGCCGGTGACAAGATACTTCGCCATCTAAATGGACCTCACGTCAGTAACAGCCGGAAGCTGCTGCATTGACTGAAAGCATTTTAATTGACTTTAGCGCGCAGGCCGAAATCGCCCCTGCCCGCAGGTGATAAGCCATGCTGTTTGATCTTGTACAGCAGCGCCTTGTAGCTGATATTCAAGTCCGCCGCAGCCACCTTGCGGTTCCAGTTGGAGTCATCCAGAGCGCGCTGTATCTCCCGGGCTTCAGCGTCGTCCTTTAGACTGCGTACTAGGGCCTTCAGTCCGCCGTGCCCGGATGCCGAGTTTTCCTCCCCGCCTCCATCCCTGGTTTTGCATTGCAACTCATCCACCAGTTGGCTTTCATCTTCCAGCACCAGGTAGCGTTTTACCAGGTTTCCCAATTCGCGCAAATTACCCGGCCAGGAATAGCGCAGGCATTCCTGCACCAGTTTGTCAGAGATGGGTAAAGCATTTTTCCCGAACTGGCGCGCCAGGTTGTTCATGTAATAGCGAAGGAGGACGGGAATTTCTTCACGCCGTTCGCGCAACGGCGGCACCGTAACCGTAAAAGCGTTCAAACGATAGTAAAGGTCTTCGCGCAGCCTGCGCTCGGCGATGGCCTGTTTTACGTCGATATTGGTAGCGGCCAGAACGCGAGAGTCGACTGAAACATTGGCACGACCGCCCAAACGTGAAAACGTGCCATCCTGCAGGACATGCAGAAGCTTGGCCTGCAGCGCGGCGCTCATCTCTCCGATTTCGTCCAGAAGGATGGTTCCCTTGTGGGCCATCTCAAATTTTCCCGGCTTGGGCTTGTTCGCTCCGGTGAAAGCGCCGGCCTCATAACCAAAGAGCTCGCTTTCCAGCAGGTCGGCCGGTAATGCTGCGCAATTCACTTTCACCATCGGACGGTGGGCGCGAATTGACATCTTATGGATCAGGCGCGCCAGGATTTCCTTGCCTACGCCGCTCTCGCCCAGAAGAAGCACGGGCACGTTCACCTTGGCAATGAGGGCGGCCTGCGCGCGAATCTGTTTCATTGCAGGGCTCGCAGCCAGAAAAAAGAAATCGTTGTCCAGATCGTCAACCAGCTCGGAGCCTTTCACCGGAGCCTCAGGAGCCGGCATGGCATTCAGTCCGGCCGGATTCAGGGCCCTGCGAATCGCTCCCTGGAACTGCGGCGACAAAAATGGTTTGGTCACATAATCGGAGGCGCCCAACTTCATCGCCTGGACAACCTTATTCGTGTCATTCACGCAGGAGATCATCACAATTTTTTGTTCGGGGCGCAGCCGTTTGCAGTTTTCCAGCGTCTGCAGGCCGTCCATTCCGGGCATGACCATGTCCAGGACAATCAAATTCGGGGCAGGCCCCCGGTTCATGCGCTGCAGTGCTTCTTCTCCGCTGCCTGCGGTTTCCACGTGGTAGTTCTCAATTTCGAGCAGCGTCTTGGTGTAACGGAGTACGCTGGGCTCATCATCGACGAGTAGTATGTTTGGCGCGCTTATCAATTCGCCTCCTGATTGGCCTGGGACAACAAAACAGAAAACTTGCTTCCATTGCCGGGTTCGCTTTCCACCCAGATCGCACCGCCGTGCGCTTCTACCAGGCGCCGGGCAATGGCCAGTCCCAACCCGGTGCCGCGAGCAGATCCGCCCGGCAGCTGTATAAAGTCTCCAAAGATTTCGTCGTGATGCTCGGCCGCAATGCCCGGGCCGGTGTCGCTTACGTCAATGCGAAGGGCGTTTTCCACCTTACGGCTTTCTTTCCGTTCCATGTTGAACAAGAATTCGATTTGAGCTTTGCGCCTTTCCCAGAAACAGGGGGTCACACTGACCGTCACCAATCCGTGTGCGGGCGTGTGCTTTAAGGCGTTTTCAATGAGATTGGAAACAATGTGTTGCAGCTTGAGCGGCTCGACCCGCACTCTTTCATTGCCTTCCGACGGACTGAACTGATACCTAATGCGCTTCTGGGTCGCGGTGGGAGACCAGTAGTTAAAAATCTCGCTTACGCTTTCATCCACGCTGGCCGATTCCATATTTTCTGCAATCTCCCGTCCTGCTTTAAGTTCCTGTAGCAGTAAAAGGTCCTGGATCAACTTCTGCAGCCTTTGGGCGCCTTCCTGTATTTCACCCAGTACCTGTTTCTGTCTCTGATTGACAGCGCCAAGGTGACCGTTCAGCAAAAGATCCGTATAGCCCAGCATGACTACCAGCGGGGTCTTAAATTCGTGCGCCGCAGACACCAGAGGAAAGGCCGATGGCTCGACTTCTTCATGTCCGCAGCGTAACTGCCGTCTGCGCCGCTCAGGAGGAGTAACTTCCACTATTTCACTCCCGGCGCACAGGGATGAATGCAGTGTGGAACGAATCAAGCTGTGACATACCGGGCATTCGGCACCGGGATTAGCGTATTCTTTTTCCATCACTCCTCATCTTCACTCGCCAGGGTCTATATACCGAATCGCCGCTGGTCACCATAGCTTCACCCGAAAATCCATAACGGCACGTCAATACCCTGATCCTAGAGCCCATTTACCGATAAAATAAGTGACCCAGGTCACTGATGCAGTGACCTCAAACTAAATCACTGCATTGGCACAGTGAGAAAACATGTGAATATCAGGGCTGAAGTGGAGTGGAAACGATGGCGTTCCAACAAAAAGCAACAAAGCTAGACCGCACAGTTGAAAATAGCCGAATTGGAAGACCCCTTTAACGGCGAAGCATCAGATCTGATCCCAATGCTAAGCTGGCCAACCGAGGTAAGTTGGTACTGACTTTCTGCCTATCCCCTTCCAGGTGTCCGGTTCCGTCGATACGCCATCAAGCTTTCAACGCTAAGGCAAGGCTTCTTCAAGCTAACAAGAAACCCACCTTGGGGCTTTGTTGAAAACTATTGGCGATCGTCCACTTGGCCAATATCTTACTGTCCTTTGGTACAATGTACTATATTGACCATGCAAATCATTTGCAAGAGAAAGTTACTTATTTTACAAAAATTTACTGTTCTCCAAGGAACCGCTTCTTTATCACAAATGTGAAAATTGTTTCATATCCTTCAGCGCAAGCGTACTTTACCACTAAGCATCTATTTGGAAAATCTTCTTTAGATACAGCAGCTTAAGCTTAAACAGCCGCCGAGCAGGTGGCAGTCCAGTTGCACCTTTCGGATGTGCCAGACCTATGCTTGCTGCTGAAAACAAACTCGCGCCGCCAACCCTCGGGCCAGCCCATCGCCCATTGGCCGTTCGTACATGCAGTACCTGGGATGAGTTGGAACAATTTCTTGAGACGTGGAACAGCTTGCTGCAGGCAAACCCGGCCGCTTCTATCTTTCAGACGCCAGAATGGCAGGCGGCCTGGTGGAAGGCTTTTGGCCAAGACAAGATACTACTGGCCCTGGTCTTTTCAGATGTTTACGGCAAACCCGTAGGTCTTGCTCCGTTATATGCCCAGCAGACGCGATTTCTGGGTATGTCGCTAACGACCCTGAGGATGGTTGGAGCCGGATCAGGAGACTCTGACGCTCTCGATTTCATTACTGCTCCGGGACACGAAGCAGGCTGCGTGGAAGCTTTTATCGAATGGTTTGCACGACAAAAAGATTTACACGTTTGCGCACTGGAAACGGTGCCTCAGAAATCGCTGGTGGCAAGAGTTTTTTTCGAACGGGCGCAAGAGTCCGGATGGAGCATAGACTCCACCTTCACGTCTAATTTCATTATTGATTTGCCCGCGACGTGGCCGCAGTATCTCAGCTCGTTGGAATCGTCATTCCGGCCCTTGCTCACACGCTATCCGAAGCGGTTAAAGTCCCGCTTCTCCGTGAGCTTCCATCGCTGCGGGCGCGCGGAAGATCTCAAAGCCCAGCTGCAGAAACTGTTCAACCTGCATCAGATGCGCTGGACCGACCGGGGCGAGATGGGAGCATTCGC